>JASLAA010000217.1 GCA_030147325.1 Arthrobacter sp.
ACGCCGAGGTGCTGATCCTCGACGAACCCACCGCCGTCCTGACGCCCAAGGAGACCGACGAGCTGCTCGGCACCTCGGCGTCGCGCACGAGCGCCTTGATGATCTCGACGCGCTGCTGCACACCGACCGGGAGGTCCTCGACGACGGCGTCGGGGTCGACGTCGAACCCGTACTGGTCGGAGATCTGACGGATCCGCGTGCGGGTCTCCTGCAGGTTCAGCATGCCGCCGGCCTTGGTGGACTCGTTGCCGAGGGCCACGTTCTCGGCGACCGTGAAGACCGGCACGAGCATGAAGTGCTGGTGCACCATCCCGATGCCGGCCGCCATCGCGTCACCGGGACCCCTGAAGGTCACGGGCTCGTCATTGACGAGGATCTCACCCTCCGTCGGGTCGTACAGTCCGTACAGCACGTTCATGAGCGTGGACTTGCCGGCCCCGTTCTCGCCCAGCAGGCTGTGGACCTGTCCCGGCTCGACGACGAGGTCGATGGAATCGTTGGCGACGAGCGACCCGAAGCGCTTCGTGATGCCGATCAGCTCGAGTTTCACAACTCAACCAGCCTGTTCTGTTCTGTTGCCTTCGCATCGGAGTCGAGCGGAAGTCATCGGAAAGGATACCGGGTGCGGCGTCGGAGCACGCTCTCGGGACGAACGCAAACCGCCTTCCTCCCGGCGTCGGTCCGCGGGAGGAAGGCGGTGCTGCGAAGGTGCTGTGCTACTGCGGGCTGGCAGCCGAATCGACGGTGATGTCGCCCGAGATGATCTGTTCCTTCAGCTCGTCGAGCGTCGTCTGCAGATCGGCCGGGACGTTGGCCTCCTGGTCGTGGAACGGGGCGAGTGCGACGCCGCCGTTCTCCAGGGTGCCCACGTACGGGGTGTTGTCGAAGTTGCCCTCGACGTCGGTGCTGATGACATCCTCGACGGCATCGCCCATGAGCTTCATGACGGAGGTGAGGATGAACTCCTCGCCCTTGCCCGCGGTCTCGTACCCGTCGGAGTCGACCCAGATGGCCTTGACGTCCTTGCCCGCGGCGTTGGCCTCGATCACGGCGTCGAGTGTGCCGGACCCGACGGGACCCGCGACCGGCATGATGATGTCGGCGCCCTCGTTGATGAAGTTCTGGGTGTTGGTCTTGCCCGCAGCGGCGTCCTCGAAGTTGCCCACGAAGGTGCCGTTCTGGCTCTCCTTGTCCCAGCCGAGGAGCTGGACGTCGGCGTCGTTCTCCTCGTTGAAGTGGGCGACGCCCTCGGCGAATCCGTCCATGAAGATGGTGACGGTCGGGATGTTGATGCCACCGTAGGTGGCGACCTTCCCGGACTCGCTGGTCGCTGCGGCGGCGTAGCCGGCGAGGAAAGCCGCCTGCGCCGTGTCGTAGATGATGGGCTTGACGTTCGGCAGGTCGATCGAGTTGTCGTCGACGATGGCGAAGTTGGAATCGACGTTCGCCTCGGCTGCTGCCTTCGTGGTGTCGGCGAGGAGGAAGCCCACCGTCACCGTGAGGTTGCACCCTGCCTGCACCATGCTGTCGACGTTCGGGCCGAAATCGGTCTCGGCCTGCGACTCGGCCTGGTTGATCTGGATGCCGAGATCGGTCTCGGCCTTCTTCAGTCCCTCGTAGCTGGACTGGTTGAAGGAGCGGTCGTCGAATCCACCGGAGTCGGAGACGATGCAGCCGAGGTAGTCGCTGCCAGCGTCGGCACTGGCGCCGCCTCCGGACGATTCCTCGGCGGGCGGTGCGCCGCAACCGGACAGGACGAGGGCTGATACGCCGAGAACAGCGGCGGACAGGCCAGTGCCGCGCGAAAACTTGCGCAGTGAGTTCTTCAAAATTCCTCCAGGAAAGAAATGCGCCACGGGGATGGATATCAGTGAGTGTCCATCACGGTTCGCGATCTGATCCGAGGCTCTGTTTTCACTGAAAGACCGTGGCGCCGCGACACCGTCGGTGCAGCACGTATGCGAACATCCTAAGGGTCAGGTGACGGGGAACACTACGCGGCGGTCCCGGCAGCGGGGATTGTTCGGCTTTCGTTATGCACAGCGGACTGCGGACGCGTCCGGCCGGACGTCCGGTTCAGCTAACCGGAGCGAGCACCGCCTGCAGCGCGGCCTCCGCCATGACGCGGACACCGCAGGCGATGGCGCGCTCGTCGGGGACGTAGTCGCCGCGGTGCAGATCGAAGGTCTCACCACCGGGCGTCCGGGTACCGAGCCGCATCATGGCTCCGGGCACTTCCTGCGTCATCCAGGCGAAGTCCTCACCACCCATGGACTGGGGTGTGAGCACGACGGCGCCCGCGCCAAGTTGGGCGCGCGCGGCAGCCTCGAGCAATCCGGTCTCGGCCTCCTGGTTGACCACCGGCGGCACCCCGCGGATGTGCTCGAGCTTGACGTCGACGCCGAAGGGAGCGGCAACCTGCCGTACGGCCCGGTCCAGCAGCTCTCCCGCCGACTCCCATGCCTCCCCGTCCAGGCAGCGGAGGGTCCCGGACATGAACCCGTGAGCCGGGATGGCGTTGGGTGCGGAGCCGGCATGGATCTGTCCCCACACCACGGACACGGCACTGCGCACGTCGATCCGGCGCGACAGCACCGCCGGGACGTTCACCGCGATGGTCGCGAGCGCGAAGACGAGGTCCTCCGTCAGGTGCGGGCGCGAGGTGTGGCCGCCGCGGCCGCTCAGCTCGACCCGGATGGTGTCGGAAGCGGAGGTGATCGCACCGATGCGCGTACCCACGAGCCCGACGTCGATGCGGGGGTCGCAATGCAGGGCGAGGATCCGGGGCAGACCGTCGAGGACACCCTGGGCGATGACGTCGATCGCACCTCCCGGCATCATCTCCTCGGCGGGCTGGAAGATCACCCGGACGGTCCCCGGCAGCGGCGACTCGGCGTCGAGTCCGGCGAGCACCAGGGCGACGCCGAGCATCACGGTGGTGTGGATGTCGTGCCCGCACGCGTGCGTCACGCCGGTCGACACCGATGCGAAGGCGAGGCCGGTCTCCTCGATGATCGGCAGGGCGTCGATGTCCGCACGCAGACCGATCCTCAGCGGGCCCTGCCCGATGTCGACGAAGGCTCCCGTACCCTCCAGCCGCTGGGGCCTGAGCCCTGCCTGCTGGAGCCTCGCCACGATGACATCGGTGGTGCGGTGCTCCCTGTAGGACAGCTCGGGGTGGCGGTGGATGTCGCGCCGGATGGCCGTCAGCTCATCGAGCAGGGGTTCGAGGGAGGCCGCCACGCGGGAGGTCGACGGACTCTGGGTGCTGGACGTTTCCACCCCATCAGCCTACCGACCGGGCGGCCTCAGCCCTCACGGCACCGGAGCGGGAGGCCACCGGGCGCGCTCCCCCCGCGGGCAGGGGCGGCGGGGCCACCCGGCCAGGAGCAGCGGGTGGGGCGCACCGGCGCCCGGTCAGAGGACGTCCGTGTCCCCGCTGGCGCGCAGTCGCTCGACGGCCTTCTTGACCTCCTGCGCGTGCTCCTTCGTCGTGACGAGCAGCGCGTCAGGGGTGTCCACGATGACGACGTTCTCGATGCCGATGAGCGCGATGACCCTCTTGGTGTCGGACACCACGATGCCCGAGGCGTTCTCGGAGAACACCCGCGCGCCCTCCCCCATGACGGTGAGTTCGCTGTTCTCCTCGGCGGGGTTCAGGCGCCCGATGGCCGCGAAGTCGCCGACGTCGTCCCAGCTGAACTCGCCGGGGATCATCGCGACGTCCCCGGCGGCGGCGGCGGGCTCGGCGACGGCGTAGTCGATGGCGATCTTCGGCAGCGTGGGCCACACGCGGCGGGCGACCTCCACGCGGCGCGGAGTGTCCCAGGCCTCCGCGATCTCCATGAGCCCCGCGTACAGCTCGGGTTCGTTGGCGGACAGGTGCTTGAGCATGAGGTCGACCGGCGCGACGAACATCCCGGCGTTCCAGGAGTAGTTCCCACTGTCGATGTAGCCGTCCGCCACGTCCTGGGACGGCTTCTCGACGAACTCGATGACGGCCCGGGCGCTCGGCGCACCGTCGACGGCGAGCGGCTCACCGGCCCTGATGTAACCGAAGCCCGTCGAGGCGTGGGTGGGCTTGATGCCGATCGTGACGATGTACCCGCGGGCAGCGGTGTGAATGGCTTCGCGGACCGCTGCCTGGAAGACCTCCACGGGCGCGATCACCTGGTCGGCGGCGAACGAGCCCATGATGATGCTCGGATCGCGCTGGTGGAGGATCGCCGCCGCGAGACCGATGGCCGCTCCTGAATCCTTCGGCTCGGATTCGAGCACGAGGTTCATGTCCTCGATCTCGGGGAGCTGCTCGAGCACCGCGCGCCGGTGCACGATCCCGGTGACCACCATCGTGCGGCCGTCGCAGAGCGGACGGAGACGATCGTAGGTGGCGCGGATCAGCGTGCTGCCGGAACCGGTGAGGTCATGCAGGAACTTCGGCGCCGCAGCGCGCGAGAGGGGCCACAGACGCGTGCCCGTGCCTCCCGCCGGAATGACGCCATGAAAGCGGTCCAGCACATTGTCAGGGGTGTGGGCAGCCGCCCTCTCGGTACTCATCCGTTCCACGGTAACCGACGCATGGGCGGGGAGCCCCGATCCAGCCCTGCGCCTGCGGAACTCTCCGTCACCCCCGAGTGTTAACAAGGTCACAGGTGAGGGGCCCCTAAATTGATGCAGGAGTGTCACCGGCCTACATTATTGTTATCTGAAGAGTGCTGTCGCACCGGCGTAATCCCTGCGTATAACGCGCTAACGCCCACGCGATGCAGGGAGGTAATTCAATGCCGAAGACACTGTCGCCAACAGGCACCCTCTACCGTGGCCGGGAAGGCCAATGGTCCTGGGTCGCCCACCGCATCACCGGAGTGGTGATTTTCTTCTTCCTCCTCGTGCACGTCCTGGACACGTCCCTGGTCCGCGTCTCGCCGGAAGCCTACGACGCCGTTATCGCGTCCTACAAGAACCCCATCATGGGCCTCGGGGAGCTCGGCCTCGTCGCCGCGATCGTCTTCCACGCCTTCAACGGGATCCGCGTGATCCTGATCGACTTCTGGAAGCAGGGGCCCAGGTACCACCGCCAGATGCTCTGGAGCGTCATCGGCCTCTGGGCGGTCGTCATGGTCGCCTTCTCGATCCGCCATCTCTCGCACGTCTTCGGAGGTTAGTACCCCATGGCTACCCCAACCATCGAAAGCCCGCGCTCAGGCCGCGTGGCTCCCGGCTACTCGCGATCGTCGACGTCGCGCGGCAATTTCGAGATGGTCGCATGGCTGTTCATGCGCCTCTCGGGAGCGATCCTCGTCGTGCTGATCTTCGTCCACCTCTACGTCAACCTGATCGCCGGTGACGGCATCACCGGGATCGACTTCGGCTTCGTCGCCGGCAAGTGGGCCGATCCGGTGTGGCAGATCTGGGATCTGACGCTGCTGTGGCTGTCCATGCTGCACGGCACCAACGGCATCCGCGTGATCATCAACGACTATGCGGAGAAGAACAGCACCCGCATGTGGCTCAAGGGTGTCCTCTACACGTCGACCGTCGTGATCGTCGTCCTCGGCACCCTCGTCATCTTCACCTTCGATCCCTGCCCGGTGATCAACGGAGTGCCACACGTCGCGGATTACTGCCCCGCCGCGTAGTTCACGCACCTCCTGCCGCAGGTCGGCAGTCTTCGCATGATGAGCCCACCGCGGCGCACCCATGCACACTCAACGGTTCAACAGAAAGAGCGACCAGCATGCAGGTCCACAAGTACGACGTCGTCATCGTCGGCGCCGGTGGCGCGGGAATGCGCGCTGCCATCGAGTCGGGACAGCGCGCCCGCACCGCCGTCCTGACGAAGCTCTACCCCACCCGCTCCCACACCGGTGCGGCTCAGGGTGGCATGTGCGCGGCCCTGGCCAACGTCGAGGAGGACAACTGGGAGTGGCACACCTTCGACACCGTCAAGGGCGGTGACTACCTCGTCGACCAGGACGCCGCCGAGGTGATGGCGAAGGAGGCCATCGAGGCCGTCCTCGATCTCGAGAAGATGGGCCTGCCGTTCAACCGCACGCCCGAGGGACGCATCGACCAGCGGCGCTTCGGCGGCCACACCCGCGACCACGGCAAGGCGCCCGTGCGCCGTTCCTGCTACGCGGCCGACCGCACCGGACACATGATCCTGCAGACGCTGTACCAGAACTGCGTTAAGCACAACGTCGAGTTCTACAACGAGTACTACGTGCTCGACTTGCTGATGGTGGACGAGGAAGTCGTCGTCGACGGCGAGACCCGCATCCAGAAGCGTGTCGCGGGTGTCGTCTCCTACGACCTCGCCTCGGGCGAGCTCCACGTCTTCCAGGCCAAGTCCGTCGTCTTCGCCTCGGGCGGCGTCGGCAAGGTCTACAAGACGACGTCGAACGCGCACACGCTCACCGGTGACGGCATGGGCATCGCGTTCCGCCGCGGCATCCCCCTCGAGGACATGGAGTTCTTCCAGTTCCACCCGACCGGCCTCGCGGGCCTGGGCATCCTCCTCTCGGAAGCCGCCCGCGGAGAGGGAGCGATCCTCCGCAACTCGGAGGGTGAGCGCTTCATGGAGCGCTACGCCCCGACCATCAAGGACCTCGCACCGCGTGACATCGTCGCCCGGTCGATGGCCAACGAGGTCCGGGAAGGCCGCGGAGCAGGGCCGAACAAGGACTACGTCCTCCTCGACCTCACCCACCTCGAGCCCGCACACATCGACGCGAAGCTGCCGGACATCACCGAGTTCGCCCGCACCTATCTCGGCGTCGAGCCGTACACGGAGCCCGTTCCGGTCTTCCCGACGGCCCACTACGCGATGGGCGGGATCCCGACGAACATCAAGGCCGAGGTCCTCTCGGACAACGACACCGTGGTCCCGGGCCTCTACGCGGCGGGCGAGGTAGCCTGCGTCTCCGTCCACGGCTCCAACCGTCTCGGCACCAACTCGCTGCTCGACATCAACGTCTTCGGCAAGCGGGCCGGTCTTGCTGCAGCCGAATATGCGCTGACCGCCGACTTCGTGGAGATCCCCGAGAACCCCACCGTGGAGACCGAGGAACTGCTCAACCGGGCGCGCAGCTCGGAGGGCGGTGAGCGGGTCGCCCTGATCCGCAAGGAACTGCAGGACATCATGGACGCCAATGTCCAGGTCTTCCGCACGGAGGAGACGCTCGTCGAGGCGCTGCGCGTCATCGATAGTCTTGAGGAGCGCTACACCCGCATCACGGTGCAGGACAAGGGCAAGCGGTTCAACCTCGACCTGCTCGAAGCCGTGGAGCTCGGATTCCTCCTCGACATGGCGAAGGTCATGACGGCGGCGGCACTGCACCGCAAGGAGTCACGCGGCGGACACTTCCGGGAGGACTACCCGGAGCGCGACGACGCGAACTTCATGACCCATTCCATGGCCTACAAGGATCCCAGCGCCACTGAGACCAGCGGCGTCCGCCTTGAGACCAAACCGGTGATCTTCACCCGATACCAGCCCATGGAGCGTAAGTACTGATGAGCACCGAAACCGTAGAGAAAGAGCCGGCCTCGAAGATCGAGCTCAGCCCGGACATCGCCGGTGGGGAGATCCCCACCTTCGACATCACACTCAAGGTCCGCCGCTACAACCCCGAGGTCTCGGACGAGGCCCACTGGGACGAGTGGCAGCTGACCATGTACGGCACGGACCGCGTGCTGGACGCCCTGCACAAGGTCAAGTGGGAACATGACGGCTCGGTGTCCTTCCGCCGCTCGTGCGCCCACGGGGTCTGCGGCTCGGATGCGATGCGCATCAACGGCCGCAACCGGCTCGCCTGCAAGACGCTGCTGAAGGACCTCGACACGTCCAAGCCCATCCTCGTGGAGCCCATCAAGGGGTTGCCGGTGGAGAAGGACCTGATCGTGGACATGGAGCCGTTCTTCCAGTCCTACCGCGAGATCATGCCGTTCCTCGTGAGCAAGGGACACGAGCCGACCAAGGAACGCCTGCAGTCCTCCGAGGAACGCGACCGCTACGACGACACCACCAAGTGCATCCTCTGCGCCGCGTGCACGTCCTCGTGCCCCGTGTTCTGGACCGACGGGCAGTACTTCGGGCCGGCGGCCATCGTCAACGCCCACCGGTTCATCTTCGACTCCCGCGATGACGCCGGGGACATGCGCCTGGAGATCCTGAACGACAAGGAAGGTGTCTGGCGCTGCCGGACCACCTTCAACTGCTCGGAAGCGTGCCCTCGCGGCATCCAGGTGACGAAGGCCATCTCCGAGGTCAAGCAGGCCATCCTCACCCGCCGGGTCTGACACCGGCAGGCCCGTACAGCGGGGCTGCATCGATTGCACTGCGAAGGACGGTCCGCTCCGGCGGACCGTCCTTCGTCATATCCTGGCCGGCCCGTCTACAGCTGCCCGCTGCGCCCTGCGCCTACGGCCGACTCTTCCGCCGGCTCCGTTGCCTCAGGGTGCCGGCCTTCGCATGGTGTTCGCGTTCGGACCGCATCTCGGCGTCGGCCGACCCTACGGCGCACCAGGCGGTTGCGAGCAGGTACACCTGGCTGAGCAGGAAGAACCAGATGAACAGCGCGAGGATCACGGCGAAGGACAGCAGCAGCGGGTTGTTGCCGAAGTTACCGAGGATCTGGGCGGAGAACGTGCGGAGAAGCGTCGTCCCGAGCCCTGCGATGATGGCCCCCTGCAGGAGGACCGGGCGGGGCATCTCGATGGCCGACGCGGACCTGAAGAGCACCACGGCCACCAGGATGTCCAGCAGGATCATCACGGCGAAGCCTGCCGCCTGGGTCAGCAGCTGGCTCACCGCCGTCAGGTTGAGGACGGCCAGGAGCGCACCCAGGGTGTTGGTGGCCACCACTCCCAATCCGGTGGTCACGATCATGATCACACCGAGCACCGCGAGTGTCCCGAGGTCCTTCAACCAGAGCACCACAGGGGGGACCGGTACGGGCTGGAGGGCGAAGATCCCCCGCATCGCCTGGCGCATGCCGCCGATCCAGCCCAGCGCCGTCACGAGCATCACCGCCGACGAGACGACGATCGCCCAACCCAAACCACTGGTCGCATCGAACAGGCGGGTGGGGGTGATGACTCCTCCCCCGTTCTCCTCCACATCGATCAGCCCGGGCACCGCCCGGTCCAGCGTGTCCACGGACAGCTCCCGGAAGTTCTCGTCACCCGCGACGATGATGCCGAGGGCGGCGAAGGCGACCACGAGCAGCGCCGCGATGGCGAAGAACAGGCGGTACGCCAGCCCGGCCGCCATCAGCGGGCCGCGGCGCTCGTTGTACAGCAGGACCACGCGGACGGGCCGCAGGGTGTAGAAGCGGGAGACGGAGAGATCGACCCGCGCGAGGAGGATCTCCACTCCGCCGCTGTCCGACCTCGTCAGCCTGCCGAGCCGTACCTGCGCCTCGATGACCTTGCGCTGCAGATCGGGGAGGCTGGCCGGCGACGGCTGCTCAACCTGCGGCGGTTTCGGGACCGTCAGCGACTTCACCAAAGCGCAGGTCCTCCCTCAGGGTCCACAGGCCGGACGGCACGTGCTCGTACAGACCCATCGCTGCTACGTCGAAGGATGCCTCGAAGTGCTGCAGTTCCTCCTCCGCAGCATCCATCGCGGCCTCCGACACGTCGTGTGCCACCGTCACGTGCGGGTGGAAGGGGAACTCGAGGATGCGCTCGAGCGGCCCGGTCTGGAGCTTGGAGTGGAGGTCGACGCACTCGTCGAAACCCTCGACGAGCCGGAGGAACACGACCGGGGACAGAGGTCGGAAGGACCCGGAGCCGCGCAGCAGCACCCGGAAAGGGCGCTGGCTGCGGGCCACCGCGCGCGCATGGTCGATCGTCGCCTCCCAATCGGTGGCGGGCGTCGTCGTGATGAGGGTGATGTGCGGCGGCACCACGGCGGCCATGGGGTCGCCGAAGGACGCGCGCCAGGACTCGAGGGTCCCGGCGAGCGGTTCAGGGATCGGGATGGTGATACCCACGCAGCGCTCGACCCGGTGCTGCGACAGGACTGTGCCTGCTTCGCTGGGACGACCGGTGGTGGCGCACATGGATCAGCGGGCTCCCGCCGCGGGCAGGAACCCCACGCGGGCGTAGACGTCCGCCAGGGTGGGTGCTGCCAGTGACCGGGCCTTCGCGGCCCCCTTGGCCAGGAGCCGGTCGAGTTCCGCCGGATCGGAGAGCAGCTCCTCCGCCCGGGCACGCACCGGCGTGAGGGCGTCGACGACGACGCCGGCGAGATCGACCTTGAGGTGGCCGTACATCCGCCCCTCGTACTCGGTTTCCAGGTCGGGGATGGTCCTGCCCGAGAGCGCGGAGTAGATGGCCAGCAGGTTCGAGATGCCCGGCTTCTCCGTGGTGTTGAAGCGGATCTCGGTACCGGCGTCGGTGACGGCGGACCTGATGCGTTTCGCCGTCACCTTGGGGTCGTCGAGGAGATTGATCAGGCCGGCCGTCGAAGAAGCCGACTTGGACATCTTCGCCGTCGGATTCTGCAGATCGTAGATCTTCGCGGACTCCTTCTGGATGAAGGGCCGGGGCACCACGAACGTCTCGCCGAATCGCGTGTTGAAGCGCTGGGCCAGGTCGCGGCTCAGCTCCACGTGCTGGCGCTGGTCCTCACCGACGGGGACGCCGTCCGGCTGGTACAGGAGGATGTCGGCGGCCTGCAGGATGGGGTAGGTGAAGAGGCCGACGCTGGCGGTGTCCGTCCCCTGCTTCGATGCCTTGTCCTTGAACTGGGTCATGCGCGACGCCTCGCCGAAGCCTGTGAAGCAGTTGAGCACCCAGGCGAGCTGTGCATGCTCAGGCACCTGGGACTGCACGAACAGTGTCGCCTTGTCCGGGTCCACTCCCCCTGCGATGTACTGCGCAGCCGTGAGGCGGGTACGGTGCGCCAGTTCCTGCGGATCCTGCGCCACGGTGATCGCATGGAGGTCGGGGATGAAGAAGACGGCGTCGTAGGTCTCCTGCAGGCGCACCCAGTGGACGAGGGCCCCGAGGTAGTTGCCGAGGTGCAGCGATCCGGCGGAGGGCTGCATCCCCGAGAGGATGCGCTGCCGCCGCCCGGTGCCCGGCAGGGATGGTGATTCTGTCATGAGGGGTCCCCCGCGGTATGGATCTGGTAGTCGACGACGAGCGGCGCGTGGTCCGAGAACCGCGTATCCCAGCTGGGCGCCCTGTCGACGACGGCGGTCAGCGCGCTCTCCGCGAGCGACTGCGTGGCGAGCTGATAGTCGATCCGCCAGCCGGTGTCGTTGTCGAAGGCCTTTCCGCGCCACGACCACCAGGTGTACGGGCCGTCGATGTCTCCTGCGAGCCGGCGGGCCACGTCCGTGAAACCGCACTCCGCCGAGAAGAAGCGGTCGAAGTACGCGCGCTCCTCGGGCAGGAAACCCGCGTTCTTGACGTTGCCCTTCCAGTTCCTGATGTCGAGTTGCGTGTGACCGACGTTGAGATCACCCATGACCACTGCGTGGTCCGCTCCGTCCCTCAGCAGGGGCAGTCGGGCGCTCATCGCCTCGAGGAACCGGTACTTGTCGTCCTGCTTCTGCGTACCGACCTCACCCGAGTGGACGTAGGCGCTCGCGACGCTCAGCGTGGCGCCGTCGACGTCGAAGTCCGCCTCGACCCAGCGGCCCGACGTGTCGAAATAACTGTCGCCGATGGTGGTGCGGACGGCGGTCGGCTCGCGCCGGGAGGCGATGGCGACACCGGCCCTGCCCTTCGCCTCGGCCTCGGTATGGACGATGTGCCAGGTCTCGCCGAGGAGGCTCCGGACCACGGCATCGGGGGCCCGGACCTCCTGCAGGCAGAGGATGTCGACGTCGCGCCCGTCCATCCATTCCTGCATGCCGCGCTTGTAGGCAGCCCGGATCCCGTTGACGTTGACCGACGCGATGCGCAGGGGTTCTCCCGTGGGATTCGATGCCGGACTCACTCGATCAACCTTACCCCGCAGGGTATTCCGAATCATCCCGGGAAGCGCCCATCAGTCGACGACGGTGCCTTCGACGGGCCCCTCGGACGAGCCCTTCATCATGGAGCGCGCATTGTGCGAGGTGATCTCGATCGTCTCGAGCGCGCGCTCGACCATCCCCTCGTCCTTGCCGAGGTACTCCCTGACCACGCCCACCTGGACCTGGACGATCTTGAAGCTGTGGTCGAGCTTGAGATCCCTTGCCCGGTCGGCGGCACCCGGGGCCACCGACGATGCTCCGGACCCGCCGAGGCCACCGGTCTTGAGTCGCTCGGCGGCCTTGCGTGCGGCCGAGCGGAGACTGAAGACGACGAAACTGAAGACGAGCAGCCAGCCGAGGGAGATGATGACGACGAGCCATCCGATGACGTCGTTCTGGTTCGCCGCGAAGACCACTGCGACCAGGAAGACGACCAGCATGACCGCCATACCCGCACTACCCATTCGCATGCTCACACCCCGGCCCGCGGGCCGCCCGTTGTTCCCTAGTGACTGCATGGCCCCATTCTCCCGCATCCCCCGCGTCACCTATGCTGCTTCCACCGCAGGCGAACTGTCAGGGATCTCAAAGATTTCTCCCATCTGCTCCCATCCGTGACCACGATCACCCCGAAGTACAGTCATGCGCGCCCCACGGTGCGCTTCATTCGCACAATGGAGGAATACCCCATGAACAAGAAGATGCGTCTCCTTGCAGTACCAGCACTCGCCATCAGCGCCGTCGCTATGGCCGGTTCACCCGCAATGGCCGCCCATGACGGCTCCTACTCCTCGACCCTGGGCCAGCTCAACGGCACCACGGGCACCGGCACGATCACCATCGACGTCGCAGGCGACCAGGCGAAGGTGAACCTGCAGGTCTCCGGTCTCGCCGAGACCTTCATGGACGCCCCGTACCCCCACGTGCAGCACATCCACGGTGGAGCCAAGGGTGTCTGCCCGACCCCCGCGGACGACGCCAATGGCGACGGCATCATCAACGTGGCCGAGGGAGTCCCGGGCTACGGCGACATCCTCACCACGCTGACCACCTCCGGTGCGAGCACCCCAGCAGAGGGCCTCAACCTCGAGCTCGGCGGCCAGGGCGGGACGTACTCGATCGACCGCACGATGACCATCGATGAAGCCACCCAGAAGTCGCTCGCCGCCGGCACTGCCGTCGTCGTCATCCACGGCCTGGATCCCGCCACCGCAGGTGTCTCCGAGGAAGTCTTCGGTAGCCCTTCCGAGATCGCACCCGAGCTGCCCCTGGGCGCCACCTCCCCCGCACTGTGTGGAACCCTCGTGAAGACGCAGATGGGCGACATGCCCTACGGCGGAGCTGACACCGGTGTTGCCACCGAGTCCACCAACCCGGCCGGCATGATCGCCCTCGGTGGCGGCCTCGTCCTGGCTGCTGCAGCCGGCGGAACCTACCTGGTTCGCCGCAACAACGCATAATCTGATTCATGATCAGTAAAAAAACCGGCCACCGCTGGGGCTTCACGGCCCCGGCGGTGGCCGCCCTTTTCCTCCTCTCGGGCTGCGGATCCTCGGATGCGCCAACGGCTGCTCCGGAGTCCTCCTCCGTCTCCGCGACTCCGAGTTCCTCGGCAGCACCCACCGCGACGGTGACACCCACCGCACCACCGACCGCGGCGCCCTCCTCGGCGCCGCCGGCTGCTGCCCCCGTAGCCCCCGAGCAGCCCGCCGTGCTCCCGGCCTCGACGCCGGTCACCCTCGAGATACCCTCGATCGACGTGAGCACGGACCTCCTCAGCCTCGGCCTGCGTGAGAACAAGAGCCTCGAGGTACCGCCGGACGGTCCCGGCGCACCGGCCAGCTGGTACAACCAGTCGCCCACGCCCGGTGATCGGGGACCCGCCGTGATGCTCGGCCACGTCAACGCGACCGACGGAGGCAAGGGCGTCTTCGCGGACCTGCGCGCGCTGACCGCCGGTGACCGGATCGAGGTCATCCGCGAGGACGGCACGACGGCGGTCTTCGAGTTCCAGCGGGGCGAGCAGTACCAGAAGGACGACTTCCCCACCCTCACCGTCTACGGGAACACTCCGGGGTCCGAACTGCGCCTCATCACCTGCGACGGCTACAACCCCGACACCGGCGAGTTCGACGACAACTACGTGGTGTACGCGACGCTGGTGGCCTGAGGCTCCGGTAGCAGCACAGCCGGCTGTCCTGCTACCGGAGGAAGAGCCTCCGCAACCGCAGCGTGGTGAGCAGCATGCCCACGAGGATCATCACGAGGAAGTAGCTCAGGTGCACGAGCGTCGCCGGAGTGAAGGATGCCACACTGATCTGGCGCAGCAGTTCGACGCCGTGCCACAGCGGCAGGGCCTGGATGAACCACTGGATGCCCTGCGGGTAGACGCTGAGGGGGTAGAACGTCGCGGAGAACAGGAACATCGGCAGCATCACGAAGTTGATCCACTCCATCTGCTGGAAAGTCTTCATGAAGCTGGTGATACCCATCCCGAAGGACGCGAATCCGAACGCGATCACGACCGACGCGGGGATCACCAGCAGTGCGACCGGCGTCGTGATGAGGCCCATCATGGCCATCACCGCGGTGAAGCCGGTGGCGTAGATGGCACCACGCAGGAGCGCGAGGAAGATCTCCCCGATGGCGACGTCCAGGGGTCCGAGCGACGTGTAGAGCATGCCCTGATAGAGCTTGGCGAAGTTCATCTTGAAGAAGACGTTCCAGGTGCTGTCGTACACCGCGCCGTTCATGGCGGACACGGCGAGCAGTGCAGGCGCGATGTACGCCGCGTAGCTGATCTCCTGCCCGTTGGGGCCCTCGACCGAGCCGACGAGCGCGCCGAGTCCGACGCCCATCGACACCAGGTAGAGCACCGGCTCGAAGAACCCCGACACCATGATGAGCCAGTTGCTGCTGCGCGTGGCCAGGAGCCCACGGGCGATGACGGCCTTCGCATTGCGCGAGTACAGCGCCCCGAGCGGACGCTTCGACCCGTGCAGCGCGTAGTCCTCCGCGGTGAGTTGCCTGCTCATCGGCCGAGCCTCCTCGCGTAGACGGCGCGTGCAAGTCGCAGGCCGATGACCGCGAGGACCACCAGGAAGAGCACGTGCACGACGGCGAGCCACAGGGGGATCTCGTAACCGTAGGTCAGGGCCCGGCCGAGCTCCGTTCCGTGCCAGAGCGGAGAGAGCCAGCCGATCCACCGCAGGAACACGGGCAGGGTGTCCAGCGGGAAGAAGGTCCCCGAGAACAGGAACAGCGGCGTCACGATGAAGCGCATCACGAGCGCGAACTGGCCCTTGTCCTCCTCGATGCTCGCCGAGTAGGCCATCAGGGGAAGGCCGAACGCGATACCGGTGAGCACGGCGACAGGGATGGCCGCCGCGCCCGTCGCGGAGGGTGAGGCACCGAAAGCGGCGACGATGAGGAAGTAGACGATGGTCGTGACCGTGAGCCGAAGCGTGATGGCGAGCGCATGCCCGTTGACGATCTGATCCGTGTGCAGCGGCGACGCATGCGGTCCGTAGTACAACCGCTGCCACTTGAAGCCACTCATGACGGGATAGGTGAACTCCGTCGCCGCCGTCATGATCGTTGCCGAGGCGAGCAGCGCGGGCGCGATGAAGGCGAGATAGCTGACGCCGCCGAACGCACCGGCCGAGTTCTGGTCCACGAGTGTCGCCAGCCCCACACCCATGGCGAAGAGGTATATCACGGGCGTGCCGACGCTGGAGGCGAGCAGGGTCCAGCGGTAGCTGTTCATGGCCCGGAGGACGTGTTCTGCGTAGTACCAGGAACCGAACGTGCGCGCTCTCGCCGCCGACACCTCCGGCTTGTGCGCCGACAGGCGGTAAGGAGTCGTCCCGGCCTCCTGCACGATCGCCCCGGGATCGTCGCTACTCAACGAGGCTCCTTCCGGTCAGGCGGAGGAAGACGTCCTCCAGGGACGAGCGGCGGACGAGCGAGGTGATGGGCCGCAGGCCCCGCGAGGTGACCTGCTCGAGGGCAGCCTCGCCGTCCCGGGCATAGATGAGGATGCGGTCGGGCAGCGGCTCGAGACGCTCGCCGATACCCTGCAGCTCTGCGGCGACAGTGGTGTTGCGCTCGGACCCGAACCGCAGCTCCAGGACCTCACGGGTCGAGTGCTCGCGGATGAGGTGTGCGGGAGAACCCTCAGCCATGATCCGGCCCTTGTCCACGACGACCAGCCGGTCGCAGAGCTGCTCCGCCTCGTCCATGTAGTGCGTGGTGAGGATGAGCGTCACCCCGGATTCCTTGAGGCGGAACAGGCGGTCCCACAGGATGTGCCGCGCCTGCGGGTCGAGACCGGTGGTGGGCTCGTCCAGCAGGAGGATCTTCGGCTCGTTGATGAGCGAGCGGGCAATCGTGAGCCGGCGCTTCATCCCTCCGGACAGCGCATCCACCTTCGCGGTGGCCTTGTCCGTCAGCTGCGCGAACTCGAGGAGCTCGTCCGCCTTGGGCTTGAGGTAGCTCATCGGCAGGCCGAAGTAGCGGCCGTAGACGAGGAGGTTGTCGCGGACCTTCAGTTCTTCGTCGAGGTTGTCCTGCTGCGGGACCACCCCGAGGTGCGCCCGCACCTCGGGGCCGTGCTCCTCGGGATCCAATCCCATGATCGTCAGGCTGCCCGAGGTGCGCTGGGAGACCCCGCCGATCATGCGCATGGTCGTGGACTTGCCGGCACCGTTCGGGCCGAGCAGCCCGAAGGACTCACCTGCCGGGACCTCGAACGAGATGCCGTCGACGGCCTTGAAATCGCCGTAGTGCTTGCTGAGCTGCTGGGCGGAGATGACCGGGGGTCCGGCGGAGAGTGGAGGCACCCGCCCAGCCTAGGCGAGAACACCCATTGGGAGAACCCAATGCTTCGCCCTGCCGGGCGCTAGGAAGGGGCGGTGCGCTCCGCCGCCTCGACGACGTTCGACAGGAGCATCGCGCGCGTCATCGGACCCACTCCCCCGGGGTTAGGCGAGAGCCAGCTCGCCACGGCCGAGACATCGGGATCGACGTCGCCCGTCAGCGTGGCCTTCGCCGTCTCCGGGTCCTGGACACGGCTCACGCCGACGTCGAGCACGATGGCGCCCGGCTTGAGCTGCGCGGCGCTGATCATGTGGGGGATGCCGGCGGCCGCGACGACGACGTCGGCCCGGCTCAGGTGGTCGGCGAGGTCGGCGGTCCCGGTGTGGGCGAGCGTGACCGTGGCGTTGATCTGCTTGCGTGTCAGCAGGAGTCCGAGCGGACGGCCGACCGTCACGCCGCGGCCGACGACCAGGACGTCGAGGCCCTTGAGCTCGATCCCGTGCCGGCGCAGCAGCTCGACGATGCCGTGCGGGGTGCACGGCAGCGGCGACGCCATCGGGGCGTTGACGTTGAGCACCAGCTTGCCGAGGTTGGTCGGGTGCAGGCCGTCCGCGTCCTTCGCCGGGTCGATGCGCCCGAGGATCGCGTTCGTGTCGATGTGTGCCGGTAGCGGCAGCTGGACGATGTAGCCGGTGGTGGCGTCGTCGTCGTTGAGGTCGTCGACGACCGCTTCGAGCTCCTCCTGGGTGATGGTGGCGGGCAGGTCACGCCGCACGGAGGTGATGCCGACCTGCGCACAGTCGCGGTGCTTGCCGGCCACGTACGAGTGGCTCCCAGGATCGTCCCCGACGAGGACCGTGCCGAGTCCGGGCGTCACCCCGCGTGCCCGCAGTGCGGCCACGCGTTCGGTCAGTTCTTCCTTGATGCGGGCCGCGGTGGCCTTGCCGTCGAGGATGCGGGCGTGGGTCATCGTGTTTCCTTGTCTGCTTGCTCGTCCAGTTGCTCGAGCAGGAACGCCTTGCCGCGGTCGCAGCAGCCGGTGAAGCAGCATTCCCGAGCGGGGATGTCGAAGGCCCGGCTTGCCGCCGCTCTCGAGGCGAGAGCGGCGGGCGGGAGTGGGGTTACCACTCCTCCTGGCCGGGGTAGAGCGGGAAGTCCGCCGCGAGTGCGGAGACGCGCGCGCGGAGTGACTCGACGTCGGGTGAGGGCTTCAACGCGGCCGCGATGATCTCGCCGACCTCGGTGAACTCGAGGGCGCCGAAACCGCGGGTGGCGAGGGCAGGCGTACCGATCCGGAGGCCCGACGTGACCATCGGCGGACGGGGATCGAAAGGGACCGCGTTGCGGTTGACCGTGATGCCGACCGAGTGCAGCACGTCCTCCGCCTGCTGACCGTCGAGGGAGGAGTTCCGCAGGTCCACGAGCACGAGGTGGACGTCGGTCCCGCCCGTGAGGACGGACACCCCGTGCTCGGTGACATCGGTGCCGGTGAGTCGCTCGGCGATGATGCGGGCGCCCTCGAGGACGCGCTCCTGGCGTTCCTTGAACTCGGGCGACCCGGCGATCTTGAAGGCCGTCGCCTTGCCGGCGATGACGTGCATGAGCGGTCCGCCCTGCTGACCCGGGAAGACGTTCGAATTGAGCTTCTTGGCCCATTCCTGCTTGGCCAGGATCACGCCGGAGCGGGGACCCGCGAGCGTCTTGTGGACGGTGGAGGTGACGACGTCGGAGTGCGGCACCGGGCTGGGGTGCACTCCGGCCGCGACGAGACCGGCGAAGTGGGCCATGTCCGTCCACAGGAGCGCGCCGACCTCGTCCGCGATGGACCGGAACGCCGCGAAGTCCAGCTGTCGGGGGTAGGCCGACCACCCGGCGATGAGCACCTGCGGCTTCTCGGTGATGGCCTGCTGACGGACACGCTCCATGTCGAGCCGGTGGGTGTCCTCCTCGACACCGTAGGCGGCGACCTCGTAGAGCTTGCCGGAGAAGTTCAGCTTCATGCCGTGCGTCAGGTGGCCGCCGTGCGCCAGGGACAGGCCCATGATCTTCTCGCCGGGCTTGATCATGGCGGAGAGGGCGGCAGCGTTGGCCTGCGCGCCGGAGTGCGGCTGCACGTTGGCGAACTCGGCACCGAACAGCGCCTTCACGCGCTCGATCGCGAGGTTCTCGGCGACGTCGACGTGCTCGCACCCGCCGTAGTAGCGGCGGCCGGGGTACCCCTCGGCGTACTTGTTGGTGAGCACACTGCCCTGCGCTTCGAGCACGGCGCGTGGTGCGAAGTTCTCCGACGCGATCATCTCGAGTGTGTCGCGCTGCCGGGCGAGCTCGTTCCGCAGAACGGCTGCGATCTCGGGGTCCACCTCGGAGAGGGGCGCATTGGTCACGGAATCAGCGGCAGCGTTGGACGGAGCCATGGACGAAGCGGTCATCTGTCGATCCTTCTCTGGGTGTCGCACGAGGTCAGTCTGAGTCACGGGCGGGAGACGGACCGATGAAGCCGGCCCGGCCGCTCGTGATGATTGACCCGCGGCCCAGGCGTGCGATCCGTGGTCTGCACCGGAACCACGCCACCCTGGGAGGGCGATCCTGGCTCCATGCCGCTTCCTGGTGGTTGCCCACCCTACGCCAGTCGCGACGCTCCCATGCTAACCGGACCGCAGACCCGCCCGCCACCGGACCGGCCTGGGAGTCGCTCCTACGACACGGGTCCGCGACCGTCCCCGGAATAGGCCACTACCCAGCCCTGTTCGGCATGAACAGGACCCGCGAACCCGGGGGTCGGGTGCCGCACCAGGAGAGGTCGGATGGGAATGGGATCGTCGTCGACGAGCGACCGTGGGGCCGCGCCGGTCCGGCGGGTGGGCGTCGTCGTGATCGGGGCGGGCCAGGCCGGACTGAGCAGCGCCTACCACCTGATCCGGCGGGGCCTCGAGCCGCACCGCGACGTCGTGGTCCTCGACGGCAATCCCGCGCCGGGTGGCGCATGGCTGCACCGCTGGCCGGCCCTCACGTTCGACGCCGCCCACGCGCTGCACGATCTTCCCGGTTTCCCCCTCGGCACACCCGATCCGGCCGAGCCGGCCTCCCGGGTGGTCAGCCGGTACTACGGGGCGTTCGAGCGCGAGTTCTCCCTGCCCGTCGTCCGCCCGGCCCCGGTGCTGCGGGTCGAGTCCGAGCACGACGACGGCGGGGAGGGCCCGCTCCGGGTGACCACCGCGGACGCGACCTGGAGTGCGGACGTGGTCATCAATGCCACGGGCACCTGGGATCGCCCCTACTGGCCCTTCTACCGCGGACGGGACATCTTCGCGGGCCGCCAGCTGCACACCCACGACTATCGCTCGGCGGACGAGTTCGCGGGCCTGCGGGTCCTCGTGGTGGGCGGCGGGACGTCCGCCGTGCAGTTCCTGCTCCATCTCGACGAGGCGGGGGCCCTGCCCCTCTGGTCCACGCGAAGACCGCCGACCTTCACCCGACGGGCCTTCGATCCGGAGTGGGGCAGGGAGGTGGAGGCCGAGGTGAATGCCCGGACCAGCGCCGGCCTGCCGCCGGCGAGTGTCGTCTCCGTCACCGGGCTCTCGCTCACCCGGCAGTACCAGGCGGGGATCGACCGCGGGATCCTCGTCTCCCGCGGGCCCCTGAGCCACCTGCGGGAACACTCGGCGGTCTTCACCGACGGCTCCGAGGAGGGCATCGACGTCGTCCTCTGGGCCACCGGGTTCCGGGCGGCCCTCGACCATCTCGCTCCCCTGCACCTCCGCGAGCAGGGCGGGGGGATCCTCATGGACGGCGTACATGTGATCAAGGAGCCCCGCGTGCTGCTCGTCGGGTACGGCGCCTCCGCGTCGACACTCGGAGCGTCGCGAGCGGGCAGGGCTGCGGCGGTCGCGGCCGTCACGAAGCTCCGCGCGAGCGCGTCATACGCGGACACGGCCGGTAATCTGGCGTAGGTGACCTCACCAGACGCGATCCGCTCCTATTCCCTGACGCTGTCCTGCCCCGACAGACCCGGGATCGTCCATGGGGTCTCCGGTGCGCTGGTGGGAGTCGGGGCCAACATCACCGAGTCGCAGCAGTACGGCAGCCCGGAGACGGGCACCTTCTTCATGCGGGTGGCGCTGTCCACAGAGGCGTCCGAGCAGGACCTCCGGATCGCACTGGAACCCGTGGCGCGGACCTTCGGGATGGACTGGGCACTCGCGGAGAGCTCGCGGCGGACCCGGACGCTCATCATGGTGTCGAAGGCGGCACACTGCCTCAACGACCTCCTGTTCCAGCATCGCTCCGGCACCCTTCCCGTCGAGATACCCGTGATCGTGTCCAACCATCGCGATCTCGAGGACCTCGCCGCGTTCTACGGCATCGAGTTCCGCCACATCCCGGTCACCCCGGACACGAAGGACCAGGCCGAGGACGCGCTGCGCGCGATCCTGGACGAGTACGACATCGAGCTCGTGGTGCTGGCCCGGTACATGCAGATCCTCAGCGACGGGCTCTGCGAGGACCTCCTGGGCCGCGCCATCAACATCCACCACTCGTTCCTGCCGTCCTTCAAGGGCGCACGCCCCTACCACCAGGCGCACGCCCGCGGGGTCAAACTCATCGGAGCGACAGCCCACTACGTCACCGGAGCCCTGGACGAAGGACCGATCATCGAACAGGAGGTCATCCGGGTCGACCACGCGCGCACCGCCGAGCAATTGACATCCATCGGGCGGGAACTGGAAGGGCGGGCACTCGTCCAGGCAGTGCAGTGGCACGCGGAACGGCGCGTACTGCTCGACGGGCGCAGGACCATCGTCTTCAACTGATCCTCCGGGCCGCCGGCGTCCGCACTCGGCAGCCCCTCTCGCCTAGGCTGACGCCATGGCTCACCTCATCCCCTTCCGCGGCAACATGCCCCACATCAGCGACTCGGCCTTCGTCGCCCCGACCGCCTGCCTCATCGGCGACGTGACGATTGCCGCCTTCGCGAGCGTCTTCTACGGGGCGAGCATCCGCGCGGACACCGCTCCCATCAGCATCGGCGAGGGCACGAACCTCCAGGACAACGTCGTGGTCCACGCCGACCCCGGGTACCCGGCACGGATCGGGAACCGCGTCAGCGTGGGACACAGCGCTGTCGTGCACGGCTGCACCATCGAGGACGACTGCCTCATCGGGATGAGTGCCACCGTCATGAACGGCGCCGTCATCGGCGCGGGCTCCCTCGTCGCCGCGGGCGCCGTCGTCCTCGAGGGCACCGTTGTGCCTCCACGCTCCCTCGTCGCGGGGGTGCCCGCCAAGGTGCGGCGGGAACTGGGCGACGACGAGGTCGCCGCCGTCGAAGCCAATGCCACCCGCTACCGGACGCTGGCGCAGGAACACCGTCAAGCGTTCAATTCTTGACTCCAAGGCAGGCCTGCGGCACCCTTGGAACCATGCCCGCAGATCCCCCCTCGACGGCGAGGACAAGCCTGAGCGCCGCGCCGCCGCAGAAGCCCGGCTCGCAGTCGGCGTTGAGGGAACAGAACCAGCAGCGCGTGATCGCGGCCCTGATGAGCGGCGGACCCCAGACCCAGGCGGAACTGTCGCGCCACACCGGACTCTCGACCGCGACGGTGTCCAACATCGTCAAGGTGATGGCCGCGACCGGGATCGTCAGCACGTCCCCCACCACGAGCTCGGGCCGGCGGGCGCTCTCCGTGATCCTCAACGACAACGGGCAGGTCGTGGCGGGGATCGACATCGGCCGCCGTCACCTCCGGGTCGTCCTCGCGAGCCCCAACTACCGGGTCCTGCAGGAGGCTTCCGTCTCCCTCCCGCTCGGCCACAGCGCCCTCGACGGGCTGACTGCGGCCTCCGAACTCCTGGACACCCTGCTCGAGAACGGTGGTATCAGCAGCCGCGCGCTGCTCGGAGCGGGCATCGGCATCCCGGGACCGATCGACCGGAGGACGGGCACCGTGGTGCAGGGTGCCATCCTGCCGGAGTGGGTCGGCATCAACATCCACGAGACGTTCAGCGAGCGCCTGCAGGTGCCGGTCTTCATCGACAATGACGCCAATCTCGGCGCGCTGGCGCAGGTGACCTGGGGACCGCACAGCGCGGTGGAGAACCTGATGTTCATGAAGGTCGGATCGGGTATCGGCTCCGGCCTGGTGCTGAACGGCTCGCTCTACTACGGCAACGTGGGGGTCACCGGGGAACTGGGGCACACCACCATCAACGAGCACGGCCTGAT
Organism: Arthrobacter sp.; assembly: GCA_030147325.1. GTDB lineage: Bacteria > Actinomycetota > Actinomycetes > Actinomycetales > Micrococcaceae > Arthrobacter_D. Next base: position 23,017 of record JASLAA010000217.1, read on the forward strand.
CTGCCGCTGCGGCAACCGCGGGTGCCTCGAGACCGTCGCCTCCACCTCGACCATGATCGAACTGCTGAGCCGCGGCAGCTCGGAGACCGTCGACACCCAGCGGATCATCGACTGGGCCCTGGCGGGGGACACGGCCGCGCTGCGCGTGCTCGACGACGCCGGCGTCGCCCTCGGGCGCGCGCTGGCGCACATGGCCAACCTGATCAACCCCGAGACCATCGTCATCGGCGGTCCGCTGACGAGCCTGGGCGAGATCCTGCTGGAGCCCGTCCGCCGCGGATTGGCGCGCCACGCAGTACCCATCATCGGAGAGACGACCAACGTCTGCATGTCCTCGCTGGGTGACCGGGCGGAGGCACTCGGAGGCGCCGCCGTGGTGCTCGCGCAGTCCGGGCTCTCCCCCGCCCTTGCCAGCTCAGCCTAAATTTCTGCTCTGTTTTTGCCGTGGTTTGTGTTCAACAGTTGACTACAAGGTCACGGAGCGTGTTCAATTCTTTCGGGCCGTACTTGGGCCTGCACCAAGACAACGCCGTCACTGCGGGAGGCTCCATGAACAACCACACGATCCTTGAGATGCGCTCCATCACCAAGGAGTTCCCGGGAGTCAAAGCCCTCTCCGACGTGTCGCTCGAGGTCCGAGCCGGAGAGATCCACGCGATCTGCGGTGAGAACGGGGCAGGCAAGTCGACCCTCATGAAAGTCCTCTCGGGCCTCTACCCCTACGGCGACTACTCCGGCGAGATCTTCTTCCAGGGCAAGGAAGTCCAGTTCAGGGACATCCGCTCCAGCGAAGCCGCAGGTATCGTGATCATCCACCAGGAGCTCGCACTCATCCCCGAGCTCTCGATCGCCGAGAACATCTTCCTGGGCAACGAACCCACCCGGTTCGGCGTGATCGACTGGGACTACGTGAACCGCACCACCCTGGAACTGATGGCCCGCGTGGGCCTCAGCGAGGACCCGATCACCAAGGTCAAGGACATCGGGGTCGGCAAGCAGCAGCTCGTCGAGATCGCGAAGGCGCTGAACAAATCCGTCAAGCTGCTCATCCTCGACGAGCCCACGGCAGCCCTGAACGAGTCCGACTCGCAGCACCTGCTGGATCTCATGTCCGGGCTGCGCTCGAAGGGCATCTCGTGCATCATGATCTCCCACAAGCTCAATGAGATCGAGAGGATCGCGGACTCCATCACGATCATCCGTGACGGCAAGTCGATCGAGACGCTGCACGTGAAGGACGACGGCGTGGACGAGGACCGCATCATCCGCGGCATGGTGGGCCGTTCGCTCGAATCCCGCTTCCCCGAGCACACGCCGACCATCGGTGAGACCTTCTTCGAGGTCCGTAACTGGACCGTCGGGCACCCCACGGTCTCGGACAGGCTCGTCTGCAAGAACTCGAGTTTCAAGGTGCGCCGTGGCGAGATCGTCGGGTTCGCCGGACTCATGGGCGCAGGGCGCACCGAGCTGGCCCGTTCGATCTTCGGCCGGTCGTACGGCAACTTCAAGTCGGGGCAGATCCTGATGGACGGCAAGGAGGTCACCCTGCGCACCGTGCCCCAGGCGATCGACGCCGGCCTCGCCTACGTGACCGAGGACCGCAAGTCACTCGGCCTCAACCTGCTCGACGACATCAAGACCACCACGGTCTCGGCGGACCTGAAGAAGATCACCCGCGGACTCGTCGTCGACAGGGACGAGGAGTTCCGCATCGCCGAGGAGTACCGCAAGTCGCTGCGCACCAAGACACCCAGCGTGAACGAGGGTGTCGCGAAGCTCTCCGGCGGCAACCAGCAGAAGGTGGTCCTGTCCAAGTGGATGTTCACCGATCCCGAGCTCCTGATCCTCGACGAGCCCACCCGCGGCATCGACGTGGGTGCGAAGTACGAGATCTACGGGATCATCCAGAAGCTCGCGGACCAGGGGAAGGGCGTCATCGTCATCTCCTCGGAGCTGCCCGAGCTGCTCGGCCTCTCGGACCGGATCTACACGATCTTCGAGGGTGCCATCACGGGAGAAGTGGAACGCGAGCACGCCAACCAG
>JASLAA010000258.1 GCA_030147325.1 Arthrobacter sp.
TGACAGCGGCGTCGGGGCGGCGGACGACGCCGTCCGGCGGAGCAGGCGCGCAGCGGAAGGGCCGGTCGACGCCGTCCCGGAACCGCGCACAAAACGGGAATCCCAGGCCCGCGCCCGCAACCGTGAGGCGCTGAGGGCCTACCGCGCACTGGCAGAGGGCCAGTCTGCCCAGGATGACGGCGCACGCACGGAGACTCCCACCCGCCGGCAAAGGCGGTTGCAGCAGGACGCGGGAGGCGCAGCATTCGTGCCGGCGCAGGGCACGCCCCGCGCGGTTCCAGCAGCGGAGCCGTCCACCTCGGGCGATTCACCGAAGGATCCTTCGGCGACGGTGAAGGAGGACGCGGCGGTGACCCGGACGGGGTCCACCGTCGCCGGGGCGGACCGGGAACCGGTGACCGGGGGCCGCAGGGACCGTCGTCGGAAGTACACAGCGCAGGCCGCCGTCGTGCCGGAGGAGTCGGCCCGTGCGGATGTTTCCGCCGAGGCACGCCGCATCGAGGACATGGACATCGAGGAGGCGCTGGCGGCCCGGCGGGCCATCATCCAGGACGGGCGGAACCACGCGGCAGCTATCGACGCCAGGGGAGACGACCCCTTCACGGTCGATCTGGACGTCCTCGCCCAGCAGAAGGCGTTGGCCGAGCGGGCCGCCGTCCTCACGACCCGCGCCCGGCGCATGCAGGAGCTCGCGGACCAGAACCAGCAGCGCACACCTGCCGCCAACGATCCGACCACCGCGCACAATCTGTCGATCATCACACCGCCGGAGTTCGTGCGCGTGCCGGGTACGGCGCAGACCGTGCTGCGCGCACCGACGACGTCGCACGTGCCCCTGGTGCTGCTCCGGCCCACCCAACCCCCGGTTACCGAGCCGGACACCGAGCCGACAACCGAGCCGACAACCGGGCCGACCGCCGGGCCGGGCGCCGCACCAACCGGGCCGACGGCCGAACCGACCACCGACGACCGGGAGGGCGGTACTTCGCTTCCGGGCGTTGGAGTCTCGGCAGAGACGCCGGAAACCGAACGGGTCCAGGCGCGGAGTGCCTTCGGTCTGGAGCCACTGGATGCCATGACCGCGGGCCTCGGACGCCTCCGCCGACTGCGCTATATCCAGTATTCGCTGCTCGGGGTGGGCGCAGCCGCGCTCACAACCGGGATAATAATGATCGTCAGCTCCCTCAATGGGTAAAAATGCTGGCTACACACAAGGAGATCAGTGAGCGCCACCGAACAGTCCATCAGCATCGCCCGCACCGCGGCACACGCCGCAGCGGACAAGATCGCACAGGACATCACCGCCATCGACGTCAGTGACCGGCTCGCCATCACGGACGTCTTCGTGATCGCCTCGGCGCCGAGCGAGCGGCAGGTCAACGCGATCGTCGACGGCATCGAGGAGGAGCTCTCCAAGCTGGGACTCAAGCCCGTCCGGCGCGAGGGTCGCAGCGAGGGCCGGTGGGTCCTTCTGGACTACGCCCAGGTCGTGGTGCACGTCCAGCATGAGGAGGATCGGGTGTTCTACGCCCTCGACCGCCTCTGGAAGGACTGCCCGTCCATCGACCTGCAGCTCGAGGGAGCCCTCCAGAGCTCGCCGCAGATCGCGGCGACCGGCGACGTCTCGGAGTGACGCGGTATCCCCACGCTGACCCGTCGGCCCGCCGGGTCATCTTCTGGCGCCACGGCCGCACGGAGTGGAACCGCTCGGGGCGGTTCCAGGGCCAGGAGGACATCGACCTGGACGCGACGGGCAGGGAACAGGCGCGCCGGGCAGCAGACGTCCTGGCTGCTCGGAATCCTTCCCTGATCGTCGCCTCCGACCTCCGCCGGGCAGCGGACACGGCGTCGGCACTGGCACAGGCCAGTGGAGTGCCGGTCACCTACGACACCCGGCTGCGCGAGACCGACGCCGGGCAGTGGCAGGGGTTGTCCTTCGCGGAGATCGACGAGAGGTTCGCCGACGACAACGCTGCCTGGCGCGGGGGAGACCCCGATGTCCGCGCGGGTGGAGCTGAGAACCGACTCGACGTGGGGAAGCGCATGCTCGCCGCCGTCACCGAGGCGGTGGCGCGGGTGGCGCCCGCCGAGACGCTCGTGGTGGTGAGTCACGGGGGAGCCATCAGGGCGGCGCTCGCTGCCCTGATGGGGCTGCCGCCGGAGCGGTGGGGAGCTCTCGCCGGACTCTCGAACTGTCATTGGTCCGAGGTCCATGAGGTCGTGGACAGGGCGGGGGCCCTGTTCTCCTGGCAGCTGACCGAGCACAATGTCGGCCTCGGCTCGCTGCCCGAGGAGCCCCTCGAAGGCTGAGCCGGGGCGGGCGGACGATTTGGTGAAGCCGCCGGAATTTACTACACTGATCAAGTTGCTTCGGCGGGTTCACCCGGTGGAGCGGCGTGAGTACGGGGCTATGGCGCAGCTGGTAGCGCACCTGCATGGCATGCAGGGGGTCAGGGGTTCGAATCCCCTTAGCTCCACAACGAACCGCTGGAATGCAGGGCACAAGCTCTGGGCCGGCGGTTTTTTGTTGCCCTCGGCAGGAGTGTGCCGGGCTATGGAGTGCTCGACCCACTTGGCCCGGACAAGGCGCTTGTCCTTTGTCCACGCCATCCCGAAGCCCTTCGCGCGCTGCGTCGAGCCGTTCTTGCAAGCCAGGGCCACCCATATCGGGGGCGCATTCTCGGTCGTCTCGTAGACATCAGCAGGGTCGGCTCCGGCTCCGGCTCCGACAAGGGGGGCGTCATCTCGGGCCGCTCCCGGCGGGAGCCCATGCCATCCGGGTCGTCCTGCCATGCTCCCATCCTCCCCGCCGGGGCTCCCGGACCGCTGTGGTGCACTTCTCACGAAGTCGTGCCCGTAGGATCTTCCATTCTCCTCGTCCTGGTCGTAGGGTAGTTGTTGTCAGTATGACAATAAATGAGGAGCGGACATGAATGCAGTACTGGACTGGATGAATTCCCCCGCGGCGCAACTGCTCGGAGCGCCCGTCAGCTGGATCGAGGTCATCGGCTTCGTCACCGGCGCTGCCTGCGTCTACGGCGTCGCCCGGCAGCGGTCCTGGAACTGGCCGGTCGGCATCGTCAACAACATCGCCTTCATGATCCTGTTCCTGGGCGCCGGCCTCTACGGGGAGACCGTCCTGCAGGCCGTGTTCGCCGCCGTCGCTGTCTATGGCTGGTACAACTGGGTCCGCGGAGCCAAGGACACCGACGCGACCGGCGATCTGCCCATCCGCGACGCGACGCGCGCCGAGATCGTGACGGGCACCGGCGCCGTGGTCCTTGCCACGATCGGGATCGCGATGATTCTCACCCACGGCACCGACTCCGAGGTTCCGTGGCCGGACGCCTTCGTCCTCGCAGCGTCACTCCTGGCGACCTACGGGCAAGCCAAGAAGATCTTCCAGCACTGGTACGTGTGGATCGCCATCGATCTGGTGTCCATCCCGCTGTACTTCTCCCGTGGCCTGAACCTGACCGCCATCCTCTACATCGGCTTCACCGCCCTCTGCGTCTACGGACTCATCGACTGGAAGCGCACCCGCACCGCCGACACAACCGCCATCGAGACCGAGAAGGTGCCGGCATGACCATCACCCAGGGCGTCATCATCGGAAAGTTCTACCCACCCCACGCCGGCCACCGGCACCTCATCGCCAGCGCCGCCGCCCAGGCGACCAAGCTCGCCGTCGTCGTCCTCGGTAACCGATTCGAGAACATCACGGTCGTCGACCGGGTGAAGTGGCTGGCCGCCGAGTTCGACGAGACGAACGTGACCGTCGTCGGCATGCCCAACGACTGCCCCGAGGACTACGACTCCCCGGAGATCTGGAAGGCCCACAACGAGTCCCTGCGGATCGCGCTCAAGATGAAGGGCATCACCACCATCGACGGCGTCTTCAGCTCCGAGGAGTACGGCGCGGAGCTGGCCGAGCACTTCGGCGCCGAGCACATCATGGTCGACAACGCCCGCACCGCCTATCCCGTCAGCGGGACGCTCTGTCGCGACGACCTCACCGCAGCCTGGCGGAACATCATCAAGCCGGCCCGGCAGGACATGGCCGTCCGCATCATCCTCGTCGGCGCCGAATCCACCGGCACCAGCACCCTCACGAAGGCCCTCACCGAGCACTACCGCACCCGGTACGCCGAGCTCGTCGACGTCCCCGAATTCGGACGCCAGTACACCTACGACAAACTCGCCGCCGTGCGGGCCCAGAACCACGACGCCATCGTCTCCGACCTCGTCTGGACGTCCGAGGACTTCACCGTCATCGGGGAACGCCAGAACGAGATGGAGAACGAAGCGGCAGCGCGCTGCCCCCTGGTGATCGCCGACACCGACAGCCTCGCGACAACCCTGTGGGAGAGGTTCTACATCGGGGAGGGCAGCCACGGCTCCTACCGGGCGCTTGACCAGCTGCCCCACCGCGACATCTACCTCATCACCGACCACGAGGGCGTCGACTTCGAGGACGACGGATGGAGGGAGGGCGAGCACCGCCGGGCCGAGATGACCGAATGGTTCAAGGAGGAGCTCACCGCCGCCGGCCACTCCTGGATCCTCGTCACGGGCGACCACGTGCGGCGCATGACGACCGCGACTGGGATCATTGACCTGATCATCGCCCAGCGCAACCGCTTCACCTCCCCGCCGTGGGCCACACGAACCGTCCTGACAGGAGCCTGATGACGACCGAAGAAGAGCAGTTCCTCAAGGACTACGAGCCCAAGGAGTACCCCTCCGTTGCGCTGACCGTGGACCTGGTGGTCTTCGCCGTCACCGGAAGCACCCTGTATGCAGCGTTCGTCCGACGCGGCGGACACCCCTTCAAGGGAGCCCTGGCGCTCCCGGGTGGCTTCGTCGAGGCTGATGAGGACGCCCTGCAGGCAGCCTGGCGTGAGCTCGAAGAGGAGACGGGGCTGGACCTCGGCGCCCACCGAGCCCACGTCGAACAGTTGGCCACCTACAGCTCCCCGGAGCGGGACCCGCGCATGCGCGTCGTCTCCGTCGCCCACCTGGCGCTGCTCGCAACCGACGGCCGGTCCTTGCCCGAACTCAACCCGGGCAGCGACGCCGTTGCGGCCCACTGGCAGCCCGTCCACGAGGTGCTCGCCGACGAGGAGCTGGCCTTCGACCACCGCGACATCCTCACCGCGGCCCTCGAGCGCCTCGCCGGGAAGATCGAGTACACGCTCACTGCAGCCAAGCTCGTCCCTGAGGAGTTTGCGCTCTACCAGCTGCGCCACGTCTACGAGGCGGTCTGGAACACCGCCAAGCTCGACGCCGGGAACTTCACCCGCAAGATGAGCGGAGCACTGGCCGACACGGGGAAGAAGGTCTCCCGCTCGAAGGGCGCGCCGGCCTCCGTGTTCACCGTGAGGAGCGAGTACCTCAGCCCACCCATGACGCGCCCCTCTGCGGCGGCCCAGTGACCAGCGATCCCGCATCTGCGCGGGACACCGTCCCGCGCGCCTTCAGGGCAACCGCCTACTACCGGACTTCGCGGTGGCTGGGCCGGCAGGAGCGGGCCTTCCGCTACGACGTTCTCTGGGCCGACGGCACCGTGGACCACGACATCGACCTGGTGAAGGTCATGTACCAACGCGCCCCTGCGGACTTCGCCGTCACCGAGGCCGGGATGATGAAGCACACGCCCGACGTCGGCGCCGGGCCCTGGATCGCCTATGCGTACGGGATGCCCGTTGACGGACCTGCCTGGAACAGGTTCATGACCGAGGAGGGCAAGAAGTCCGCTGCCCGCATGCGCGTGGTTGCCGTCAAAGCGACCAGTGTCACCAGGCAACGCCGGACCCTGATCCTGAGGCGATCTATCCCCTTCTCGCACAACGTCTACGACGTCCGATTCGCCGACGGGACGGTGCGGCACGAGGTGAACCTCGACGCGGTGCTCCAGGGCGGACGCTACCCCGCGGACTACTGGTCCACTCAGCATGGTGCCGACAGGGCAGTCGGCATGTGGGTCGACTACCCCTACGGGCGGCCGCTCAGCGACCAGTAGCGGAGAGGCGGCTCAGGGCCGCCGCGCAGACGGGCGGTAGGTCACCACCCAAGGAGCATCATGGCTGGACCCAAGGGAGTATTCGTCAAGCTCACGCACCCCGAGCTCACCGCCGCACTCGAAGCGACCGAAGCCGAGCTCGAGCAGCTCAGGACCAACGCCCAGGACTTGGCAATCAGCATCGGTACGAACCTCGTCTGGCAGATGTACCGAGATGTCTTCTCCGGTGCCACACCCGGACCGAGATCGCCGAGGCACAGGTTATCGAGGAGTACCTGTGCTTCCGTGCTTGAACGGGTTCCGGCTACTAGTGCTGGCTTCGAATCGCTTGACGAGGTTCTCATGAGCCAACGTGGAAGCCCCGGAGAATGACCTCCGGGGCTCCTGTCGGGCAGGGTGGATCAGGCGGCTGCCGGTGCCACCGGGACGTCGGTCGGTGCGGGGGCGGGCGTCTGCTCGGCTTCATTCGCGAGCTCTGCTGCGCGCTTCTCGGCCGCGGCAGCCTTCTTCTCGGCAACCTTCGCCTCGACGGCGAGCTTGTTCGCGGCGACGCGCTCACGAGTGGCGAGGGCCTTCGCCTCCGCGGTGGCACGCTTCTCAGCAGCTGTCGACTTCGCGACAAGCTTCTGAGCGGCGGCGGCAGCCTTCTTCTCCGCCGCCACTGCCCTCGCCTCTGCACCCTTGGCTGCTGCTGCAGCCTTGTTCGCCGCGGCGCGCTCCTTGTTGGCAAGGGATTTCGCTGCGGCCGCTTCTTGCTTGACGGTGGACTTCGCCTGGGCGACGACCTTGGCGGTCGGGGTCGCGGTGGGAGCGGCAGCGGTGGCCGCTCCTGCGCCGAAGGACCCGATGATGCCTGCTGCCAGGATGCCTGCTGCGATCTTCCTGCTGATGCTCACGTGTAATGCTCCTTGTCCGGTCGTGCTGGTGGGGAGGCCCGGCGAACCCGGCTCTCTTCCAAGGCTAGGAACGAATGTCTCGCGTGTGCAGTCAGGAAGGGGAAGGGTTGGCACAGGGTTTGCGCAGAAGCGGTGCGAAGACGGTGAGCCGGGACCAGAAAGGCCCTGGAGATCGCTCCCTGGGGCAGCCCATTCAGTCAACGACGCTAGTGCAGAGAATCCTGGAGCCCATCTTGGGTTCTTGGGTAGAGAACTATTGACGCCATACCGGATGTAAAGCAAACTGGACTATGTAAAGTGACATATACACCTGGAAGGCCGCGATGACAGATCAAAGCGTACGGACGAAGTGGGGTCGCACCAAGTTCGGGGCCGGCAATGTGCCAGCCCTGGCCATTGCTATTCCTTGCGGGATGATCCTCGGAGCAGCAGGAGGATGGGTATCGGTCCTCGCCGGCCTCAACAGCTCCCACCCTGTCATCGGCTTCCTGGCATTCGCGCTCTGCCTCACGTTGCCGGGTATTGCGCTGGTATTCGTGGTGGTCGTCGACCGCGACACTCTCGAAGGGAGCACCGAGAAGCCGGACGAATCGATCGAGTCCGGGTGGTATGACAAGGCATCCTCCGGGTCTTTCACCGATCTGCTTCTGGTCCTCGGAGTTGCATCGACCGTCCTGGCTTTCCTGCCGATCGACTTCGCTGTTGATGTGAAGATCGTCCTTCCCGCGGTCCTCGTCCTGTGCTTCCTGTCCTTCGGAGCCCGCTACCTGCTCCTCAAGCGCAAAGGGTGACGTGAGGAACCTGGTCAACGAGTCCCGCACACGGCTTCAGTGGTCACAGCAGAAACTCGCCGATGAGGTCGGCGTCTCCCGGCAGACGATCATCTCGATCGAACGCGGTCGCTTCGATCCGTCGCTACCTCTGGCATTCCGGCTGGCAGCGATATTCGGGACATCCCTCGAGGACCTCTTCTTCCCGGACGACACGATGTCCTAGCAGGATCCTCCTCCGCACAAAGGGCCTCACCGGCTGCAACACCATGAGGTCGATTCACCCGGACGCCGGCACGAACGTCGCTCCGGCGTCCGCAGGTTCTGCGCTGGCAGCGCTCGAAGACATCCCCGTCAAGGGACGCGCCCCGAAGACGGATTACAGCTGCGACCCTGGTTCCCAAGCCAAGTTCGAGGGTGACGGTGACGGCGTAGGATGCTCGTCATGACGACGGGGGAGAAGTCAGGCAGGTTCCGGTGATCGAGATCCTTGGGCTGATTGCGCGCATTGCTTTCGGTGTGCTGTCCGAGGTGGTGTGGTTCTGGGAACCGTCCGATCGTCCGAAGTACCGCCACTACAAGCGGGCGCTGCCGCCGGGGGAGACACCGCTGAGCAGGCGCGAGTGGCGTGCGGCTGAGTCGAGGGGCTCCTCCTCATGACCGTGCCGGTGGCAGACGGTGAGCAGGTTGATCACGTGCCCGACGTGGTGCGCCGGGGCTTTCTCTGGACGTTCCTGCAGATCGTCGCCGCCGTCTCCTGGGTTCCCCTGCTCTGGTTCGCTCTGGCCTTCACGGGCTACCGCCCGTCCGAGGCAGCCTTCATGGATGTTGCTGGCGAGAGCGGATTCATCGCGCTACCGTGGTTGACGGTTCTCGCCGTCGTGAGCTTCTTCTTCGACCGGCGTGCTACGCGGGCTTGGGTGATGCCGTCCAACACG
>JASLAA010000309.1 GCA_030147325.1 Arthrobacter sp.
CGCCGGGGCCAAGGACGTCATCATCGCGGCGACCCATGCCGTGTTCTCGGATCCCGCTGCGCGCCGCCTGGCCGAGTCCGGGGCACGCGAGGTCGTCGTCACGAACACCCTGCCGATTCCCTCCGAGAAGCGCTTCCCCCAGCTCACCGTCCTGTCGATCGCGCCGCTGATCGCCCGGGCGATCCGCGAGGTATTCGACGACGGATCGGTGACGAGCCTTTTCGACGGGAACGCCTGACGCCGGAGTTGCGGTGAGGCTCGATATCGATATCCGTTCGGGCGCCACGAAGGGCAGCACTCGCACTACGCCTGAGGCCGATGATGCCTGGTACGTAATCATCTGACAAAGATGCGAGTAGTGCTTCTGCTGCCGTACGTGTAAAAAACAAGTAAGAGTACTGATGATCCCGTAGCAGCCACTCGTGCCGCCTGTCCTTTCCCTTCCTAGGCTGAGCCTCAGATACCTGTCGCAAGCTGGGAAGAAGTAGGTTTTCATGCGGTCTCACAGTCTCGTTCACGCCCCTGCCCTCCCACCGGAGGCATCCCGTGCGAACACCGCGCTCCACCTGAAGACCCCCACGGCGGCGCCGATCGCGCACTCCGTGCGTTTCATCGGCCGGGTGGTGGAGGCGGAGGCGGCCCTCGGGGCAGTGCGCGCTCAGGACTCGTCCGGTGCGGTCATTGTCGGGGCGGTCGGCGTCGGAAAAACGGCCCTGTTGCACCACGTGCAGCGCTCGCTGGTCAACAGCTATGTGGTCCGAGTGCGCGGACTGCGCTCGGCGACGTCGTTCCCGTATCGCGCACTGAGCTTCCTGCTCTCGGAGGTGCCGGGGGCGGTGACGCATCCGGCTCTCGTCCTCTCGGCAGTCGGGGCATACCTGCGTGAGGAAGCCGACGGACGGCACATCGTCTTCGCGATCGACAATGCGGAGCACCTCGACAGGGCATCCTCCACGCTGATCGGCCAGCTCGTCGCCGGTAACGGCGCGAGTGTCATCATGACCGTAGCCGACTTCGCGCAGGCAGACCCAGCCTTCATGAGCCTCTGGCGGACCGGTTCCTTGCAGCGGATCGACCTCGCCCCGTTCTCCTTCGCTGACACTGCGCTCTTCGTCGCGTCGGAGCTCGGCGCACAGGTGAGCCGAGAGGGTGTGGAGGCGCTGTGGTCCGTCGCACGTGGCAACGCCCAGGCCACCCGCGCCGCCCTGCAGAGTTTCACGCAGCGGGGCGTGCTTGCGCGGCGAGGACAGGTCTGGATACTGCTACCCGAGCGCAGGGGAGTCGGGTACGAGGTAGTGAGCACGTCGCCGCTCCTGCGTACGCTCACACCCATGCAGCGGCACATCGTCGACCTCGTCTCCTTGGCCGGCGAGTTGTCGTGGAAGGACCTGGCCCGGCTTGCGCATCCGGCGGAGTTGGACGTGCTGCAGGACAGCGGCATCCTGGTGGTGCTGTCGGACCGCGAACCCCGCGTGATGCTTGCCAGCCCGGGCTTGGCGGAGGCCGTCGCGGAGCAGGTGCCCGCGGACGTGGCGGCTCGTTTGTACCAGGATCTCCGGTCCCATCCCTCAGCCGCCGGGCAGCTCCGGAGCGATCCGACCCGTGAGGTCGGCTGGGTCGTCAGGGCGGGCCTGCCCGTCGACGCCGAAAGGGCTCTAGCGGCAGTCGATGCCTTGAACCGGAGTGGGCATCATCAGCGAGCGACCGAGCTCGTCGGACTGCTTGCGGCGCAGCGGGATTCGCACCGTCTCACTCTCGAGGCAATGGTTGCGGCCCTCGGGCAGGGACACCTCAACGACGCGACAGCTGCCTCCGCGACGCTCACTGCGGCACAGCCCGATCTCGAGCGGGAGGTGCTGATCCGGCACCTGGTGGAGGAGAGCCGCCTGCGCCGGGTCCGCGCCGTTGGCGATCCGGCGGCACCGCTCGACCAGGCCGACGAATGGCTCGCATCGTGGGACCGGGATCCTGACAGCGACGGGTGCGACATTCCTGGGCTGGCAGGGCTACGTCGACGTGTGCGCGTCGCCCGCGCCGAACTCGCGTCCTTCGAAGGCCGATACCTCGACAACCTGCGTGATCTCGAGGACGCTCGAGCGGCTGATATGGCCGTGCTGGGCGATCGTGAGGAGCGCGAGTCGCAGGTGGCCCTGCAATCCCTCCTGCTCGAGGCCATGGTGCTGCAGAGTCCGACGGAGGAGGCTTCCGGGCTCGCCGGAGTCCTCGTGCGTAACCTGACCCATCCGGAGGTGTCCCACCAGGTAGCGGACGCTGCGCTCCTGCGCGTGGAACTGGCGTTCCTCATCGCCGGCAGCTGGGGTGCGGTGCGCAGGATCTTCCCGGATTTCCAGCTCTCCTCCACAGCGTGGTCGCCCCACCGCGGTTCTCTCGCCGACATCGCTACGGCCCTGGATCTCGTAGCGGAGGAGCGCGCGCAGGAGGCATCTCGGCTTCTCGGTCCCGTCGTGGAGCAATTGCGCGTCGGTGATCGATACGGACTGCTGCCGCTCGCCGCCGCCATCCTCACCTACTGCCATGCTCGGACTCACCCCCTCGACCGCGGGCTGGCGCACCTCACGCTCGGCGGACGTGCACAGAGCAGCCCCTGGGTGGTCCGCCGGGCTACCCTGCACTACCAGCTCCTGTCGCAATCGCTGTCCGGGAGCCGGGCCCAGGTTGCCCGGCAGATGCAGGAGCGTTCTGCCGACGACCTCGCTCGCGGAGCGACCATGGTGGCTGTGGTGAGCCTCGGCTCCGCCCTGCGGCTCGGGAGTACACAGGCCGCTCAGGAGCTCGAGGCGCTGTGTGAGAACTGCGAGGGACCTCTCGCTGAGCAGTGCCTGCTCTACGCGAGGGCGCTTCGGACAGCAGACGCCGGACTGGTCATCCGGGCCGTGGAGGTAGCGGCTGAGGCGGGGGACTACCGCCTGGCGGTAGACATGGCGACGTCGGGCAGCGATCACGCGCTGGCTACCGACGACAGGGCTGCGTATCGCCTCATCCAGCGCAGATTGGGGGACGTGCTGCCCGAACGACTGCGAGGTGGGCAGGGGGTCCCGACCCTCGGCCTGCTCACCGCGCGTGAGCGGGAGATAGCCGCACAGGCGGCCATGGGGAGCAGCAACCGGGCCATTGCGGAGAGCATGTACGTGTCGGTTCGAACTGTCGAGGGACACCTTTACCAGGTGTATTCCAAGCTGGGCGTCAGGACCCGAGCGGAACTTGCCGATCTGTTTCCCGGGGAGGTCGATTCCTGATGTCCTCGGCGCTGGCCGGAGACGTTCCGCTCGTCGGCCGGAAGGCGCTGATCCTGGGGATCGAACGAGCGGTCCGTGAGTCCGACGTGTACGGAGCCTTCGTCTACGGGGAGACCGGCATGGGTAAGAGCGCTATGGCTCGTCACCTGCTCTCGACCTTCCAAGGGGAGTTCGTTCCCTTCCTCGTGGCGCCCGCCTCGGCGCTCAGTAGCATCTCCTACGGAGCGCTCGCCCCCTTCCTGGTCGAGGCATCGGCCGAGGACATGGCCTCACCGTTGGCCGTCCTCCGCAAAGTCATGGCCTATTTCCGCACCAGGGCGGCCGGTCGACGGGTCCTGGTCCTCGTCGACGACGTCCACCTGCTCGACGACGACAGCAGTCACCTCCTCTCGCAGCTGGTCACATCCCGGATCATCAGCCTCGCCGCCTTCGCCCGTCCCACCACGCCGGTATCTGACGAGCTGGCATCCCTGTGCCGGGACGGACTGCTCGAGCGGTTCGACGTCGGCCCCCTCAGCACGGACGAGGCCTTCGACCTGTGCCGTCGGGTGCTCGGTTCCACGATCGTGCGCGGGGCGAGTGACAGACTTCGTGACGAAGCGTCGGGAAATCCGCTGTTCCTCAGGGCCATCCTCGACGAAGCTGTGGCGCGCGGGTGCCTCACTCGATCGGACGGAATCTGGGCCCTCGACGTGGACGAGGTCGCCGTTCCCGTAGCGCTCATCGATCTCGTCCGCTCCATCACCGTCGGACTGGACGAGCCCGGGCGGAAGGCGTTCGATCTCGTTGCGCTGGCGGGAGTCATGGCCTTCACTGACCTGGTTCTCCTCACCAGCGAGGCGGCAGTGTCCGCCCTGCTCGACGAGGGGATCATCAGGAGCGTTCGACGAGATCCCGCCTTCGTGATGCAGGCCTACTCGCTTTATGGAAGAGTCGGTCGATTTCTCGTTCCGATCGGCCGCAGCAGCACCCTCCACGGAGAACTCCGGTCGGTCGTGGCCCGCGACGCGGACCTGCCGGCGGCCGCTGTGATCCGGGACGTCCTCTGGAGTCTCGACTGCGGGGAGTCCGTACGCGACGATCACCTCATCGAGGTGGCGGAGCTGGCGCTGACCAACCTCGATCCACGAGCTGCCCTTCGGTGTGCCGGTGCCGTCCGGACCGAGCGCCTCCTCGGGCTTGCCCGTATCCACCGAGCGTCGGCGCTGATGGAGCTCGGCAGGATGGATGAATCGCGCGTCGCCACTGACGGTTACCCGGAGGCGACCGTCGGGCCCAAGCAGGTCTACGCCGCAGGGAACCTCGCCGTCCGTCAGGTACTCGCGGGTGGAGAGGACCCCCGCGCTCTCGCGGACATTATCGAGTGGTGGTCATCCTGTCTACGCTTCTGGTCCGGTGGGCTCGGCACGGACCCCACGGCAGGGCAGAGGCCGGGCGCAGATCCGACCTCCTCGGAGCCCGTCCCGGGGCCGCGACTGTACCGTCGAGAAGCAGGTTTCGCCGCAGAGCTGCAGGAGTGTGCACATCAGTTCGTGGTCGTTCAGGGTCTTGCATGGAACATCTCCGGGCATTATGACAGGACGGCCGAGGTCCTCAGCCGCTTCATCACCGTTGAGAGTCCCGGCCGCCGTGTGAGCATCCTTGCCAATGCGATCCTGGCCGAAGCACTCGGAGCACTCGGGCGGGCAACGGAGGGCCATCGCCATGCCCTGGCTGCCGTTGCTGCTGCCGAGATGCACCAGCAGATCGTTCCTGACCTTCACCGCGTCGCGTTCTTTCGTTATGTGAGCCTACTGGTACACAGCGGCGAATTCCGGGCTGCAGAAGAAGCGTTGGCGGCCTATGATCCCGGCGGTGCCAGCGACTACTCGTTCATCGGCGGCACTCTCGCGGTCCTCGACGCGGTCCTCGACGCGCGGCGGGGCTCGTTCCGCGAGGCACTCGACACCCTTCAGCCGGCCCTTGCTTCGCTGCGGACGTCCGATCAGGAGTCACTGCTGCCCTACGCGCTCGGCGTGACAGCCTGGGCGGCAGCTGCGCTTGGTGAAGCCGAGGTCGCGGCACGGTGCTCGCAGGAACTTGCGGGTGTGCAGGGCCGGGGGAGCCGACAATACGCCCTACTGGGCCGTGCTTTCGACACAGTGGGTCTTGCACTGCTGCGACAGGATTCTGGTTTCTCATCGCTGATGCCGCTGGCCGTGGCCGCTCGTCGAGAGGGTTGGGCCAGTGCTGCGAAAGACATCCTGGAACTGGCGTCCGTGCTGGGAGTCGTGCAGGCGCCCACGCTGCTGCAGGAAGTCGCGCGTACCGTCGAGGGAGCGGAGGCAGCAATCCTGCTCGACTACGCGTCGGCTCTGGTGGATCTCGATGCAGCAGCTCTGGCGGCCGCCGGCGACAGGGCGGAGTCGAGCCAGAAGTACATGCTCGCCACGGATGCGTGTCGCAGGGCGATGGAGCTGTATGCAAGCGGGGGTGATGCGCGAGCGCAGCGTGCCCTGGCAGCGGTTCTCCGACGGCGCCGAAGCCGGATCGACGGCGGTCTGGCGCAAGAACTCGTCGACATCGAAGGCGCCACGCCGCTCACGAGTCGCGAACTGGAGATCGCGCGCCTAGCCGTCAAGGGCCTGTCCAACAGGGACATTGCGCGCACGCTGACGGTGTCCACACGAACCGTTGAGGGCCACCTCTACCGCATCTACGTGAAGCTGGGCATCAGCCGTCGGGACGAGCTGACCGCGGAGCTCGGCTCCTTGCTCCGCGCCACCTAGGGGTCTTCGACGGCGCAAGTAATTCTGTCGACGAATCTGAGTAGTTCGCCGTCCGATTAGGGTCCGCACTACTCGTGATCGCCTCTCGTCCGGGGCCTAGAGTTGTATCTGTCGGACAGGAGTACGCCGAGATGGCGGATCAACCTGGACGGCCCATGTACTGGGTCGGCGGCGTAGGAGTTCTCTTGAGACCAGGACTTCGTCCCCAGCCGCCGCCGACCCTCACTCTCACCCTATCGGCAGCTTCGCTCATCGAGCGAGGTGCGATGATAACGAATTGACCCCCTATCGCGAGGTAGGGGGTTTTTCGTGGTCGACACATGCCGGTTCGCGCCCCTTTGCTGCGATGACGGCTGCCGGACGGGGCGCAGGCGTCGGGGGAGCCACCATCAGCAGCAGACGGCGCACTCGACGACGAAAGGCCCCGGGTCCTACCCGGGGCCTTTCGTCGAAACAGTGACCTGAGGAGCCTTGCTACGAGGCGTGCGAGCTCGGCACGCGGCGACGCGATACGACGAGGGCAGCGGTTCCGAGCGTCAGGGCGCCGATGCCGGCGGCTCCCCACAAAGCGGTCGAGGCCTCGATGCCGGTGTTGGCCAGACCCCGCGAGGAGGCAGCGGCCTGGTTGGTGACGT
Source organism: Arthrobacter sp. (assembly GCA_030147325.1). Classification (GTDB taxonomy): domain Bacteria; phylum Actinomycetota; class Actinomycetes; order Actinomycetales; family Micrococcaceae; genus Arthrobacter_D. The sequence goes on from JASLAA010000309.1 coordinate 6,661, forward strand.
GGCCGGTCACCGTGACCTGGGCGGTCGCCGCTGCGCCGGAGCCGGCGCCGACTGCGGTGAGGGTGCACACTCCTGGGGCGTCCATGACAGCGGTGTAGGTGAAGGCGCCCTGACCATCGGCGACGACAACTGCGGAGGTTGTTACGACAGCGCCCTCGCTCGTCGTGCAGGTGATCGTGATCGTGACCGATTCGCCGGGTGTCATTCCCGAACCGGAGAAGGTCGGTGAGCCGCCGGGGGAGACGGTACCGGTGTCCACGCCACCACGGGCCGGAGCTGCCGGATACTCGAGGGCCGATGCCGCCGTCGCACCGGACAGTGCGACTGCTCCGGCAAGGGCTGCCGTTGCCAAGATGCGCTTCATGAAGTTTCCCAACGTAGTGATGAACGAGACCGAAAGTCTTCTACGTCGATCATGGCGGGGTAGGAGCGCTGCTGTCTTGAGTCCGAGAGGGAAGGGGTAGGCGCGGGGGAAAAGACGAGTATGACTACTTCAACGGGGGGTAGCGAATGCCGTACAAGCGAGGCGTTCGATCAGGTTTTGTAGCCCCCGCGTCGGACAGAACCCTCGTCACACCTCGTTAACGGCGAAAGCGGACAGCCCCGGTGGGGCTGCCCGCTTTCGGACGACGTGAAGGCTACGCCTCAGCGCCCGAACGCCGACGCGCCACGACGATGCTGCCGGCGCCCAGTCCGAGAGCGCCGATCCCTGCAGCTCCCCAGAGGAACATCGCGGAGTCGATGCCCGTGTTGGCGAGTCCACCCTTGGGAGC
>JASLAA010000008.1 GCA_030147325.1 Arthrobacter sp.
AGCTCGTGCTGGATCTGGTAGGCACCGATGTGCTGGGTGATCCCGCCGTGCTCGCCTTCAACAACCTTGGTGTTGCGGATGGCATCAAGGAGGCGCGTCTTACCGTGGTCGACGTGGCCCATGACGGTGACAACAGGAGGACGGGCCTCAAGCTGCTCGTCGCCCTCGGCCTCGAGCTCGGCATCGAAGTCGATGTCGAAGCTGCTGAGCAGCTCACGCTCTTCGTCTTCGGGGGAAACGACCTGGATCATGTAGCCCAGTTCGGTGCCCAGCACCTGGAAGGTGTCTTCGTCGAGGGACTGCGTCGCCGTTGCCATCTCACCGAGGTGGAACAGCACGGTGACCAGCGCTGCGGGGTTCGCCTCGATCTTGTCGGCGAAGTCGGTGATCGACGAACCGCGGCGGAGACGGACGATGGTGCTTCCGTCACCGCGGGGGACGCTGACGCCGCCCAGCGACGGAGCCGACATCTGCTCGAGTTCCTGCCGCTTCGCACGCTTCGACTTGCGCTGCTTGCCGCGGCCGGCTCCACCCTTGCCGAAGGCTCCAGCAGTGCCGCCGCGTCCGCGGCCGCCCTTGCCGAAGCCGCCGCCTGCGGGAGCTCCACTGGGGCTGTTGGGTGCACCGCCGGGCCCGCGGCGGGGACCGGCACCTGCTCCTGCTGCGCCGGGGGCTCCGCGGCCTGGGGCAGCGGGACGCTCGGTGCGGTTGGGCATCATGCCGGGGCTCGGGCGTGAGCCCGGGGCTCCACCCGGACGCGGAGCGCCGGGACGGGGAGCACCCGGACGGGGTCCGCCGGCGCCGGCAGCGGGACGGGGTCCACCTGCACCGGCAGCGGGACGGGGTCCACCTGCACCGGCAGCGGGACGCTGCTGTGCATCGTCACGACGGCCGGGTCGCGGCATCCCCTGGGAGGGAGCGAACGGATTGTTCCCCGGACGCGGCGGGCGGTCCGACGTGCGGTCGGCACCTCGGTCCGAGTCGCCTCGCCGCGAACCCATGCCCTGCGACGGCGCGAAGGGGTTGTTGCCGGGACGGGGGGCGCCACCGGGGCGTGCCCCGGTGGGACGGGTCGTTCCCGCGGACGGAGCGGCTGGAGGAGTCGCCGGACGGGGAGCAGGTCGCGTCGCCGAATCGCCCTGGTCGCCCTGCTGGGCAGGAGCCGGGGTGTCCGACGCAGCGGCCGGAGCCTCGGCGGAACCGTTCGAGAACGGCGATGCCTGTGCCGGAGCGGCTGCAGCGGGAGCCGCAGGAGCGGGCGCAGCGGGAGCGGCAGGAGCCGCAGGTGCGGCCGGAGCAGGCGCTTCAGGGGCGGCCTGGGCCGCACCTGGCTTCGGGCCCGACGGCGCTGGGGCCGCTGGGCGTGCTGGTGGGGCTGCGGCGGCCTTGGGGCCGGCAGCATCGGGGAATGCGCCGCGAAGTTTCTTCACGACGGGGGCCTCGATGGTGGATGAGGCTGAACGGACGAATTCGCCCAGTTCCTGCAGTTTCGCAACTGCGTCTTTCGAGGTTATACCGAGCTCTTTCGCGAGCTCGTGTACGCGGACCTTGGCCACATTTCTCCTGTCTCGGTCCGCACCGAGTCAGGCACGAACCGTCTATTTCCTACTGCTGATCCCAGTCGCTAGGGCGTCCGGTAGATCGAGTGCAGAGCGCAACTGATTGATCATCGTTGCGCACTCATCGCTGGGTGCTCATCGGGTTTCCATGAGGGTACTGACCCGCTTTCAGGGAGGACGGTGGTGAATCGGAGCGTCCGTCTCGACGCTCCAGGTACGCCTGGAAGTCCGCCGCGAACCGTGCGGCGTCCACCGGCCTGCGGAACGCCCTGTTGAAGGCTCTCCGCTTGACGGCAGTTTCCACGCATGCCGGGTCGGGGTGCACCCAAGCACCCCGTCCGGACAGCCGGCGCCGCTCATCGATGACGGCGACATCCTGTCCGTCGATCGTTCGCGCAACAACCCGCATCACGTGTGACTGGCAGTCCCGCCGGCGGCATCCGACGCAGGTGCGTACTGGATGGTTGCCCTGCGGATGATCCCCGGAAGCATCCGGGCACGACTCGACAGCAGTCCCTTTCATTCTACCCCTTCCGGCCCGTCCGGCCGACCGGCCTAGGCCTTTGCGACCTGGGTCGGCTGAGCGGCGTCGGACACGATGTCGATCCGCCAGCCGGTGAGCTTGGCGGCGAGGCGGGCGTTCTGCCCCTCCTTGCCGATCGCGAGCGACAGCTGGTAGTCGGGGACGACGACACGCGCCGAGCGTGTGGCCTCGTCGGTGATGGTCACGGATGTCACGCGCGACGGCGAGAGGGAGCTGGCGATGAACGCAGCGGCGTCGTCGTTGTAGTCGACGATGTCGATCTTCTCGTCGTTCAGTTCCGTCATGACAGCCCTGACCCGGGAGCCCATCTCGCCGATGCAGGCACCCTTGGCGTTGACGCCGGGGACGTTGGCCTTCACGGCGATCTTGGTCCTGTGCCCGGCCTCGCGGGCGAGGGCCACGATCTCCACCGTCCGGTCGGCGATCTCCGGCACCTCCAGCTCGAACAGTTTCCGCACGAGTCCGGGGTGGGACCGCGAGAGCGTGATCGAGGGCCCCTTCATCCCGCGGTGCACGTCGACGACGAAGGCGCGCAGCCGCGTACCGTGCAGGTACTTCTCACCCGGGACCTGCTCGGGTGGAGGCAGGACGGCTTCGACCGAGCCGAGGTTGACCTGGATCATGTGCGGGTTGTTGCCCTGCTGGATCATGCCCGCGACGAGTTCGCCCTCCTTGCCGCGGAACTCCCCGAGGATGTTCTCGTCCTCCGCATCACGCAGGCGCTGCAGGATGACCTGGCGTGCCGTGCTCGCGGCGATCCGGCCGAACCCGCCCGGGGTGTCGTCGAACTCGCCGACGGGCTGTCCGTCCTCGTCCTTCTCGGTGGCCCAGATCGTGACGTGGCCGTTGCGTCGGTCGAGCTCTGCCCGTGCCGTGTCATGAGCGCCGGGCGTGCGGTGGTAGGCGATGAGCAGTGCCTGCTCGATCGTCGGGACGAGCTTGTCCAGCGGGATTTCGCGTTCGCGCTCGAGGAGCCTCAACGCGCTCATATCAATGTCCATGTGGGTTTCCTTATGCGTGGTGCTCGGCGCCGGAGGTGTCCGGCTCGGCCCCATCGATGTCGTCGTGGTGTTCATCCTCAAGATGCGCGAATTCGACCTGGACGGTCCCCTTACGGATCTTGGAAAACTCGAGGGCGAGCGGATCGCCCTGCTTGGGCTTCATGCCCTTCTTCACCGTCAGGTGCGGTACGAGCCGGATGCCCGTGGCCGTGACGTCCTGCAGGCGGCCGAGCACGACGTCGCCGGTGACGGGCTTGACCTCGACCAGGCGTCCCACGTTGCGGCGCCAGTGCCGCGGTTCCGTGAGGGGACGGGACACCCCGGGCGAGGAGATCTCGAGGTTGTAGGGGCGATCGTCGTCGTCGGGGTCGTTGTCCATCGCGGCCGAGAGATCCGTCGAGATGGCGGAGATCACGTCGAGCCCGACGCTCCCCGTCGCGTCCTCGGGCAGGTCGACGATCACGGAGATGGTGCGGTGCGACCCGGCGATCTTGATGTCCACGTCTTCGAGGTACAGGTTGTGCTGCTCGACGACGGGCTGCAGCCTGGTCCGCAGGCGCTGCGCTTCCGCCAGCAGCTCGGCCTCGAGGCCCGATCTGCGGGGCGCGGCATGATTTTCGTTCCCGGACCGGACCGCCATGGCTGCCTCCCACTCGATGATGTTGTCCTTCAAGAGTACCGACATTCCCAGGCACCGGGTGTATCGCCGGGCGAAAGGAGGACCGCCGTGGGATCATCGGGAACTGTGACGACGAGGGTGCAGGGAGATGGGCGGCAGGCGCCGCCGAGCCGTACCGCGTCCACCGCACGCCGGGTCGTCCGCTGGTTCGCGCGGCTCATCGGACTCGTGATCGTCGTCGTCCTCGTGGTGGGCATCGGCCTGGATGTCCGGACCCCGGAACCCGAAGGGGCCTCCTACTCCGCCTCCGAACAGGCCCAGCTCGACGCCGAGGAACGCTTCCGCAGCCTGTCCACCGACGCACGGACGCTCGCTGCGTCCCGCCCCGACGCCGCGGAGCAACTGACCGGCCTCGCCGCAGACCTGGAGGCGCAGGCCGCGGCCGTGGCCCTGCCCCGCTCCCCCGCCTCCGCAGCTGCCGGGGCGCAGGAGGACGGGTCGACACCGGAGCCCGACAGCGCGGCGGACACGGTGGCTCCCGACCCCACGGCTACCGGCGCGCCGCCCCTCGACGACGCGCGGCTGGTGTCCCTGCTGCGCGAGAGCGCCCTCCGGAGCCTCCGGAGCGCCGTGGACGCCGAGCCCGGACCGGCCCGCGTCCTGGCATCGGCCGGCACGAACCAGTGGCGGCACGCCGTACTGCTCGGTGTGGCGCTCGACGCCGACCCCGGTCTTCCGCCACCGGCGTCGCTCCCCCTGATCGAGGACGCCGGTGACCAGGGGCAGCACGAGGAATGCGCAGGCACGCCCCTCGGCTCCGCTGCCGACCGGCGGTCGCTGCTGACCGCGAAGCAGGCCGAGGACCGTGCACGCTACGGCTACGAGGTCGCAGCCGCGCTCGTCGAGGACCGAGCAGGGACCCTCGACCGCGCAGCTCAGCACCGTGCAGCTGCCGAATCCGCGGCACGACATCTCACGGTGCTGTGCGAACCGGCTCCACCCGCTCCTGCCGGTTTCCTGCTGGACGCCTCCTTCCGTGCCGACCCGTCGGAGGCGCTGCGCCGGCTCGAGGAGGACCACGTGGAGCTGTACGCAGGCCTCGTGTCCACGGTCGGTCCGCAGTCCCGCGCCTGGGCCGTCGTCGCGCTCAACATCGCCGTCCAGCACAGCATGGACGCCGGCGCCCGGCTGACTCCCCTGCCGGGGCTCGGCGACGGTCCCGCAGCGGGATCGACCCCTGCCGCGACGCCGGGCGGCCCTGCAGTACCCGGGCGGTCCTGATGCCCAGGGATAGGACACCCGGGGACCACGACCGCACGAACGCGGCCCGGCACGCGGACCTTCCCGCCCTGCCGCCCCGGCTCGCACTCACCGCCCGGACCATCGACGGCGGCGCCCGGTGGATCCGTCGGTGGCAGGCCCTGCTGGTGGAGCGGCTCGAGGACTGGGACCTCGAGCTCGACCTGCAGCCGGGGCAGCCGGCCTGGGCCGGGCACTGCGCCGTCGTCGTGCCCGTCATCCGGAAGGTCGGCCGGGTCCGCGAGCAGGCCGCCCTCAAGCTGACCATCCCCCATGACGAAGCCCTCCCCGAGCCCGATGCCCTCGACCTGTGGGACGGTGCCGGCGCGGTGCGCCTCCTGGCCGCGTCGCGACCGGACTACGCGCTGCTGCTCGAACGGCTCGACGGGAACCGCTCCCTGAAGGACCTCCCGCTCGACGACAGTCCGCCCGTCTGGGGCGCCATCGTCCGGCAACTCTCCCTCCCCGCGGGGGACGGTGCCCGGTGGGCCGCTTTCCCGCACCTTGCAGCGGAGGCGGAACAGTGGACCGACTCGCTACCCGCCCGGTGGTCCGACCTCCGTGAGCCCTTCCCGCGCTGGCTCATGGAAGCGGCCCTGGAGGTCTGCCAGTCCCGCGGCATCGTCGGCCGACGCTCGGAACGCGACGTCCTTGTGCACTCGGACCTGCACTACGAGAACATCCTGCCCGTCGGCCCCGGACACCTCGCCCCGTTCACCTCCATCGATCCGAAGCCGGTGCTCGGCGACGCCGAGTACGCCCTCGCCCCGATGCTGTGGAACCGGTTGCAGGACCTCGACACCGGCGACCCGGCCGGGCACCTGCGCGCGCACGCCGCCGCTCTCACGCGCGCCGCCGGGTTCGACCCGGAGGTGGCGATCGGCTGGGCCGTGGTCCGGGAGGTCCGGAACGCACTCTTCTACCTGGAGCACGGACAGCCCGGCGAGGCGCACCGCTCGCTCTGGGTCGCGAGCTCCGTACTGTCCCGCACCCTCGACGGACTGCCGCGGGTGCGCGACCTACCGTCCTAGCGGCCGGCCGGACCGGCGAGGAGCGGGCGGACGTTCTCCACCCACACGTCGTAGCCCAGCTTGAGGATCAGTGCACCGACGACGACGAGGAAGACGATCCGGATGAACCTGCTGCCCTGGCTGATGGCCATCCGCGATCCGGTGTAGCCGCCGGCCATGTTCGCGACGCCGAGCAGGAGCCCGAGGCCCCAGAGGATCGACCCGTTGGGGAGGAAGAACATCAGCGCACCGAAGTTCGTCGCCATGTTCACGATCTTCGCCTTCGCGCTCGCGCCGAGGAAGTTGTATCCGAGCAGCGTGACCATCGCGATGATCAGGAAGGACCCCGTCCCGGGACCGATCAGTCCGTCGTAGAACCCGATGACGAGGCCGATCGCCCCTGCCGTCCCGTAGTGGCGCGCTCCCTGGTGACGCAGCTGTGTCAGGGTGCCGACCGACGGCTTCAGCGCGGTGAAGACCGCGACCGCGACCAGTGCCACCACGATGATCGGCTTGAACACCGACGACGGCAGCGACGCCGCGAGGATGGCACCGCCGAAACTGCCGGCGAGGGCGATGCCCGCCATCGGCAGCGCGGTCCGGAGGTCGGGGTGCGCACGCCGGTAATAGGTGACGGCGCTCGTCGTCGTGCCGAAGATGGATCCCAGCTTGTTCGTCGCCAGGGCCTCCACGGGGGTGATCCCCGGCACCAGGAGCAACGCGGGCAGCTGCAGCAGCCCGCCCCCGCCGACCACAGCGTCCACCCAACCCGCGGCGAAGCCTGCGACGAGCACCAGCAGGATGGTTGCGAGGTGCAGTTCCTCGAGTCCCGAACCCACCTCGGGCTAGTGGGCGGTGATCTCGCGCAGCAGCGCGACCGCGTCGTCGACGGCGACGTTCCGGGCTTCCCCGGTGCGGCGGTCCTTGACCTCGAGGACGCCCTCGGCGAGGCCGCGTCCGACGACGACGATGGTGGGAACCCCGATCAGCTCGGCGTCACCGAACTTCACGCCGGGCGATACCTTGGGCCGGTCGTCGTAGAGGACGGTGAGACCGGCGGCCTCCAGTTCGCCCGCCAGTGTCTCGGCAGCCTCGAAGATCTCCGCACCCTTGCCCGTCGCGACGATGTGGACGTCCGCCGGTGCGACGTTGCGGGGCCAGATGATCCCGCGGTCGTCGTGGTTCGCCTCCGCCAGAGCCGCGAGGGCACGGGTCACTCCGACGCCGTACGATCCCATGGTCACCGTGGCGAGCTTCCCGTTCCGGTCCAGGACCTTCAGCCCGAGGGCTTCGGCGTACTTCCGCCCGAGCTGGAAGATGTGACCCATCTCGATGCCGCGCGCTGCGACGAGCGGCCCGGAACCGTCAGGGGCTTCGTCCCCCTCGCGTACCTCCACCGCCTCGATGGTGCCGTCCCACCCGAAGTCGCGACCGGCCACGAGGCCGAAGACATGTCTGCCGTGCTCGTTCGCCCCCGTGATCCACGACGTGCCGCTCACGACGCGCGGATCAACGAGGTAGCGCAGGCCCGTGGTGGCCTCGGCGCCCAGGACCGCGGCCTCCAGGGCCAGTCCGGGCCCGATGTAACCCTTGACCAGGCCGGGGTGTTTCTTCAGGTCCTCCTCGTTGGCCGCCTCCACGGCAACCTCGCCTCCGGTCTCGAGGTGGCCCGCGATGGTCGCCTCGATGCGCTTGAGGTCCACGGTGCGGTCGCCCGGGACACCGACGACCACGATCTCGCGCTCGCCCGTCGGCAGCACCGCGGCGAGTACGACGTTCTTCAGGGTGTCCGCTGCTGTCCAGCGGCGGTCGTCCCGGGGCGCTGACGCGTTGGCGTGCTCCACGAGGGTGTCGATGGTCGGCGTGTCCGGGGTGTCGCGGACCTCGGCCACGGGTGCCTGCGCGAAGTCGATCGCTTCGGGCACCACCGTGGTGACGGCCTCGACGTTGGCCGTGTATCCACCTGCCGAGCGCACGAAGGTGTCCTCCCCGATCGGCGTCGGATGCAGGAACTCCTCGCTCTTGGATCCGCCCATCGCGCCGGCGGTGGCGGTCACGGGCACGACGTCGAGCCCGAGCCGCTCGAAGATGCGCAGGTACGCGCCGCGGTGGAGCTGGTAGCTCGCCTCGAGGCCCTCGTCGTCGACGTCGAAGGAGTAGGAGTCCTTCATGATGAACTCGCGCCCGCGCAGCAGACCCGCCCGGGGACGGGCCTCGTCACGGTACTTGGTCTGGATCTGGAAGAGGCTCACCGGGAGGTCCTTGTACGAGGTGTACAGATCCTTCACGAGCAGGGTGAACATCTCCTCGTGGGTGGGCGCCAGTAGGTAGTCCGCCCCCTTCCGGTCCTTCAGGCGGAAGATACCGTCTCCGTACTCCAGCCAGCGGTTGGTCGCCTCGTAGGGCTCCTTCGGGAGCAGCGCCGGGAAGTGGACCTCCTGCGCGCCGATGGCCTCCATCTCCTCGCGCACGATCGCCTCGACCCTGGCGAGCACCTTGAGCCCCAGCGGCAGCCAGCTGTAGATGCCGGGTGCCGCGCGTCGGATGTAGCCCGCCCGCACCAGGAGGCGGTGACTGGCCACCTCGGCGTCGGCGGGATCCTCACGCAGCGTGCGCAGGAAGAGGGTCGAGAGTCGTAAGACCACGCGGGTGTCCGTTCGGTTCGGTACTGCCATTCATCTTCCCGCCGTCCGGCGGGAAACAACAGGTACCAATCTAGCCGGTCCGCGCGTCCCGGGTCCGCTGTGCTGCAGGCGTCGGGGATGGCGCCGGCCTCAGAAGAGGATCGTCGCGAAGGTCTCCACCTGGTCGAACCCCACGCGCTTGTACGCCGCGATGGCCCGCGTGTTGTAGGAGTTCACGTAGAGACTGACGGTGGGAGCCAGGGAGCGGGCAGCGACGACGACGGCGGCCATGTAGGCGGCGCTGAGCCCCTCGCCCCGACGGTCCGGATGCATCCACACGCCCTGCACCTGGACGGCCTGGGAGGAGACCGTGCCGAGCTCTGCCTTGAAGACGACGTCGCCGCTGTCGTCGAAGGCGGCGAGCGAGTGGTTCCTGCTGATGAGGGAGGCGACGCGGCGGCGGTAGTGCTCCGACCCGCCGATGAACGGCGAATAGCCGACTTCCTCCTCGAACATCGCCGCGCATGCGGGCAGGAGCCGGTCGAGCTCGTCGGGACGGGTGAACCGGAGGTCGGGAGCGGGAGCGACGGAGGGATCGGTGTCGATCGTCATGAGCGGCTGGACCGGGCGCACGTCGAAGGGTTCTCCGCTGTAGTCCTCGAGGGTGGACCAGAGGTCCATCACACCCTCGGACAGGCCGAAGATGGAGGAGAAGGTACGGCCGGAGCGGCCGAGGTGGTCGCCGAAGATGGCCCCGGTCTCGTCGGTCACCCCGATCGGTACAAGGTTCACGCCGGCCCAGCAGGCTGCGCGCAGCTCACCGTGCCGGAACATCCCGACGATCTCCCCTCCGGAGGGCGACGGCGCCGCGGTCCCGGTGGTCTCCAGGTGGGAGGCGATGAAGACGTTGGCCACGGGATCGGCGTTGACGATGGCCCAGAGGACGCGCGTGTCCCCGTCTCCGAGCACCCGGAAGGACCAGGGCCCGGCAGGATCGGCCTGTGGTCTAGCTAACGGTAACCATGGGGCCACCCTGGCCAGCAGTCTCGCCATCAGCCTCACCCATCTCCTCTGCGAGCCGCATCGCTTCCTCGATGAGTGTCTCAACGATCTGGTCCTCGGGAACAGTCTTGATGACTTCTCCCCGCACGAAGATCTGGCCCTTGCCATTTCCCGACGCGACGCCGAGGTCCGCTTCGCGGGCTTCGCCGGGGCCGTTGACGACGCAGCCCATCACGGCGACCCGCAGGGGCACCTCCATGCCCTCGAGGCCGGCGGTGACCTCCTCGGCGAGCGTGTACACGTCCACCTGGGCCCGTCCGCAGGAGGGGCAGGACACGATCTCCAGCTTGCGCGGGCGGAGGTTGAGCGACTGCAGGATCTGGTTGCCCACCTTGATCTCCTCGACCGGTGGGGCCGAGAGGGAGACGCGGATGGTGTCGCCGATGCCCTTGGCCAGCAGTGCGCCGAAAGCCGTGGCGGATTTGATGGTGCCCTGGAATGCCGGACCAGCCTCGGTGACACCCAGGTGGAGGGGCCAGTCGCCGCGCTCGGCCAGGAGCTCGTACGCCCTGACCATGACCACCGGGTCGTTGTGCTTGACAGAGATCTTGAAGTCGTGAAAATCGTGTTCCTCGAACAGGGAGGCTTCCCATACGGCGGATTCCACGAGCGCCTCGGGCGTCGCCTTGCCGTACTTGGCCATGAGTCGCGGATCGAGGGACCCCGCGTTGACCCCGATGCGGATGGATGTCCCCGCAGCTTTCGCGGCTGCGGCGATCTCCTTCACCTGGTCGTCGAACTTGCGGATGTTGCCCGGGTTGACCCGGACGGCCGCGCAACCGGCATCGATGGCGGCGAACACGTACTTCGGCTGGAAGTGGATGTCGGCGATCACCGGGATCTGCGACTTCTTCGCGATGATCGGCAGCGCGGCGGCATCGTCGGGCGAGGGGCACGCCACGCGGACGATGTCACAGCCCGTCGCGGTCAGCTCCGCGATCTGCTGCAGCGTCGCGTTGATGTCCGTGGTCGGGGTGGTGGTCATCGACTGGATGCTGATGGGCGAGTCCGACCCGACGCCCACCGATCCGACCTTGATCTGGCGCGTCTTGCGCCGGGGTGCGAGCACGGGCGGCGGTGCTGCTGGCATTCCTAAACTGACCGAGGTCAAGACATCCTCCATGCTGGCGGTCGTGACCGCGCGTCTGACGAAATTCCTGATTTCATTATCCACCTCGCCCGACGGTCGGCGGCACGGTGGCGACCGACGTCACACCAGGTCGCGGAAGGCTCCGATGACGGGACTCCAGGCGGTCGTCTTGACGGCGGAGATGGCACCGGCCCGAGCGAACGGGTCCTCGCTGATCAACTGGTTCAGCTCGGCTTCCGTCTCGGCCGAGAAGATCAGCAGTGCGCCCGTGCCATCGGCGAAGGGGCCCGAAGCGAGGACATGCCCCTGACCGACGAGCTCCTCCAGCCACTGCCTGTGCACGGGACGGTGCTCGGCGCGCAGGCCGTCGTGGTCGGGGTTGTAGACGTACTCAACGGCGAAGATACTCATGCACGTCACCCTACGTGACGTCCAGCAGGTAGACCCTGACGATCGTCGCGACACCGGCTGCCCACAGCAGCGACGTCAGCGTCCCGATGATGAACCTCTCGGCTGCCGCCGGCGTCTCCTTCAGCTCGGCGTACCGGCCCAGGGCCTTCACAGCGACGACGTAGGCGATGGCGACGGGCTGACCGCCCAGGATCGCCACCGTCACCGCGAGACGCTCCAGCACACCGATGACCAGGCCGCCTCGCAGCACGCCGGGAGGCAGGGTGTCCAGCGGCACCCGAGGCGGTTCGGCGGGCGGATCGGGCAGTTCGAGCTGGGGCTGGTCGGCGGGCTCGGGGAGCTCCCGGCGTCGTTCAGCGGTGTCCACCGATCGTGCCAGGCGCAGCACGAGCATGGTCACCGGCGAGCCGACACCGCCTGCGACGAGCAGTGCTGCCGCGATCCACAGTGCCTCCACCGCGACTCCTCCCCTGTGCTGTGCGCCGTCCCGGCTGCTGTCGCGACCGGCCTCATGCTCATGTCTACAGCACGGCACCCCCACCGGGCGCGGGGTCAGGGGCCGCGGAGGGCCTGCTCATCCGGCGACACCGAGTTTGAAGGCGAGGATGACCGCCTGCACCCGGTCCCTTAACCCGAGTTTGTGCAGAATCCGTCCGATGTGCGTCTTCACCGTCGATTCGGCCAGGTAGAGGGAGGCGGCGATCTCCGCGTTGGTCGCCCCGTCGGCGATGAGGTGGAAGACGTCCAGTTCGCGACTCGTGAGGATCGACAGCAGTTGCTCGGGATCCTCCCGGCCGCCGGCGGCAGCGAGCCGTGGTGCGGCCAGGGCGATGAGCTTCGCGGTGATCCGCGGTTCGACGACGGCGTCACCGCGCCGCACGGCGTGGATGGCCGCGACGAGTCCGGCCGGCCTCGTGTCCTTGAGCAGGAAACCCGACGCGCCGGCAGCAAGAGCGCCGAAGGCGTAGTCGTCGAGGTCGTAGGTGGTCAGCACGAGGACACGGGTCTCGGGAAGGGACCGGGTGATGCGTCGCGTCGCTTCGAGCCCGTCCATCGTCGGCATCCGCACGTCCATGAGGACGACGTCGGGGTGCAGCCGTTCGGCCGCGCGGACAGCGGCCGCACCGTCCCCCGCGTCACCGACGACCTCGAGTCCGGGTTCGGCCTCGAGGACGAGTCGAAGCCCGTAGCGGACCAGTTCCTGGTCATCGGCCAGCAGGATCCGGAGGGTGTCCGTCATGCCGTCCCTCCCGTCCAGGGCAGCCGGGCCTGCACGCGCCAGCCCCCGCCGTCGCGCGGGCCCGCCTCGACCGTACCGGCATAGAGCGCTACCCGCTCCCTGATCCCGAGGAGGCCCCGCCCCGACTCCTGCCCTGGCGTGCCGCCCTGGGTCGCGGGAGCGTCGTCCTCCACGAGGATGACCACGGCGTCCTCCGTCCGGGACACGAGTACGGTGACCCTGCTCGCTCCCGTGGCGTGCCGCAGGGCGTTCGTGAGCGCCTCCTGCACGATCCTGAACACGGTCAAGCCGAGGGCGGGATCCGCGACGGGCGGACCTGTCAGGGTCAGGCGCACCGGCAGGCCGGCATGCCGGATCCCCTCCGCCAGATCCGGCAGGTCCGGGACACCGGGCTGCGGGGTGTGCTGGACGGGGAGCATCCGATCCTCGACCCTCACCGTCCCCAACAGTCGTCGGACCTCTGCGAGCGTGCGACGCCCGGTATCCGCGACCCGTCCGATCGCGTCGCGCGCCTGCTCGGGCCGGGCGGGAGCCGCCGCGTGGGCGCCATCGGCGAGGAAGATCATCACGGACAGGCTGTGCGCGATAATGTCGTGCATCTCACGGGCTATCCGCTCACGTTCGCGTGCCCCTGCGATCTCGTACTGCTGATCACGCTCGTGCTCGAGGTGCCGGGCCCGGTCCAGCAGCGCGAGGATGTAGCGCCCCCGGACCCCCACGTTGATCCCGATGAGCATCACGATGACCAGCAGGACGGCGATTCCGAGCGCGTTGTTCAGCCAGTCCGAGAAGAAGAATCCGGTGACAGGGGGTTGGGTACCCTCCAGCAGCGGGTACCCGGTCCGGCCCCGGACGGTGAGGACGTACCCGCCCAGGGCTGCGCAGCCGACTCCCAGTCCGAAGCACACCCACGCGGCACGGGCGGACAGGTATGCACCCACGGCATAGCCGGTCAGCAGGGGCAGCAGGAGCTCGGCTGCCGTGCCCGTCGCGGCGGAGATCAGGAACAGCACGTTGCCGGCCGCGAACATCAGCGCGGGCCGCCGTCGGCGGAAGAACACGACGACTGCTCCGGCAAGCGCGAGCACCACCGCGATCCATGCCGGGGCCAGACCGGGGACGCCGGCCGACACGACCGCAAGGACGACGGCGCAGAGCAGGTACGCACCGGTGGTCAGTGCGTCCCCCAGCCAGGGCCGGTCACGGAGGGAGCGCCGCACCGCTCCGGGCGCCCGGGGAACGCCGGCAGGGACCGGCGTCCCTGCGGGGACGCCGGTCGTGGACGGTGGTCGATGCTTCAGGCGTCTCTCCTGGACAGGGTGAGTCCGCCGAGCACGAGGGAGACGGCGGTCCAGGCAAGGACCACGAAGCCGCCCGCGGCCGGGGTGAGGGGTGCGCCGGGCTCGGCCGAGGCCCCGGCGGGCAGGACCGCAGGGACGCTCCACATCGACTCCCCGGCTGCCGCGAACCCGTAGGGGGTGATCGTGGTGACCCACTCGATCGAGTTACCCAGCAGGGAGAGCCCGATCGGCAGGAGGAGGAGGACTCCCAGGACGGCTGCGATGCCCCCGGCGGCGGACCTGAGGATGGTCCCGACTCCCAGTGCGAAGACCGCCGTGAGACCCAGGAAGACAGCCGCGCCGAGCAGTGCGACGCCGAACCCGGGCTCGGCCAGGCCGACAGCGAGGCCGAGATCGTCGAACATCCGGTAGGTGGTGGCCCAGGCGCCGAACAGGGTGGACAGCGCGACGACCGTCACGAGCCCGAAGAGCACGAGAGCCTTCGCCGCCAGGACAGGCAGCCGCGCCGGCACGGCGGCTAACGTGGACTGGACCATCTTCGTAGAATACTCACCGCTGACGGCCAGGACTCCCAGGACGGCGGCCACGAACTGCCCGAAGGCGGCACCGATCGCGACGATCGAGAGCGCGAACCGGACCGACGGTTCGTCCGGTACTCCCGCGGACTCCATGGTCGCGGCCAGGAGGAAGCTCAGTCCGACCCCGACCAGCACGAGGGTGAGCAGCGACCAGAAGGTCGAGCGCAGGCTGGTCAGCTTGATCCATTCGGAGCGGAGCACTCCCGTGAAGTGGAGCCGCGCATCGGCCGGGATGCTCCGGCGGACGGGCAGAGTGGTCGTGCTCATCGGTTCTCCTCGGGGGTGCTGGCGAGGGACCGGTACTCGGCCTCATCGGCGGTGATGCTCATATAGGCGTCCTCGAGCGAGCCCTCGACGGGAGCGACTTCGTAGAGCGCCACTCCTGCTGCGGCGGCGGCGTCGCCGATCTGTTCGGGCGTCAGCCCCGTCACCAGGGCGGCGCCGTCGTCGAGCGTCGTGACCGCGACGTCCTTCCCGGCGATGGCCGCGGCCAACCTTCCGAGGTCGGCAGTCCGGATGCGCACGGCGGAAGCCGTGGCCTCATCGATCAGATCCCGCAGCGGTGCGTCGGCGAGGATGCGTCCTCGACCGAGCACGATCAGGTGGTCCGCGGTCTGCGCCATCTCGCTCATGAGGTGCGAGGAGAGCAGGACCGTACGGCCCTCTGCTGCGAGGTGGCGGAGGAGGGTCCTGACCCAGAGAACCCCGTCCGGGTCGAGCCCGTTGACCGGCTCGTCGAGGATGACGGTCGCGGGGTCGCCCAACAGGGCCGCCGCGATCCCGAGGCGCTGCCCCATGCCGAGCGAGTAGCTCCCGACCCGGCTGTCCGCGACCGACTCGAGCCCGGCGAGGTCGACCACCTCATCCACGCGGGCAGTACCGATCCCATGGGTCGCGCCCAGGGCGAGCAGGTGTCGGCGTGCCGTCCTCCCGGGGTGGACGGCCTTCGCGTCCAGGAGCACGCCGACCTCCCGGAGAGGAGCCCGGTGCTCGCGGTACGCACGGCCGTTGACGTGTACCTGCCCGCGCGTCGGCCGATCCAGCCCGACGATCATCCTCATGGTGGAGGACTTCCCGGCTCCGTTGGGGCCGAGGAAGCCCGTCACCTTGCCGGGACGGACCGTGAAATCGATGCCGTCGACGGCCGTGCGGGTGCCGAAGCGCTTGGTGAGGGTTCGTGCGTGAATCATGGAGTGTCCTTTCGCTCACCTCTGAAACTACGCATCCCGACCCCGCTCCCGCGCCCGTCCATGGCATCGGATGGGCGGCGTTCCGTAGCACTCCGGTACTAGTCCGATGCCGGCAGGACCACCACCAGGGATGAGTCGGAACGACGCTTCGTTCGGCACGATCGAGAGGTGGGACGACACGGTCCCACCGGGAAGAGATCTCTCGCTCCCGGACACGTACGCAGCAGACGAAGGACGGAACGCATGGGCTTCATCACGGTCGGCACCGAGAACAGCACGGACATCGAGCTCTACTACCAGGACCACGGCACGGGACAACCGATCGTCCTGATCCACGGCTACCCGCTGGACGGCAACTCCTGGGAGAAGCAGACCAGAGCCCTCCTGAGTGCGGGGTACCGCGTCATCACGTACGACCGCCGCGGCTTCGGCGCCTCCAGCAAACCCACCACCGGCTACGACTACGACACCTTCGCCGCCGACCTCGACACCGTCCTGGAGACCCTCGACCTCACCGACGTCGTCCTCGTCGGCTTCTCCATGGGCACCGGTGAGGTGGGCCGCTACATCGGCACCTACGGAGAGACCCGCATCGCCAAAGCAGTGTTCCTGGCCTCCCTGGAACCCTTCCTCCTGCACACCGACGACAACCCCGCCGGCGTCCCCGCCACCGTCTTCGACGGCATCCGCACCGCCGCCACCGAGGACCGCTACGCCTGGTTCGACGCCTTCTACGCCGATTTCTTCAACACCGACACCTTCCTCGGCAACCGCCTCAGCGAAGCAGCGCTGCGCAGCGCCTGGAACGTCGCCGCCGGCTCCTCCTGGTACGCGTCCTTCGCCGTCGTCGACTCGTGGCTCACCGACTTCCGCGCCGACATCGCCAAGGTCACGGTCCCGACCCTCATCGTGCACGGCACCGGCGACCGCATCCTGCCCATCGACGCCACCGGCCGTGAGTTCACCAAGCACCTGCCCTCCGCCGAGTACGTGGAGATCCCGGACGCGCCCCACGGCATGCTCTGGACCCACGGCACCGAGATCAACGAGATCCTGCTCCGCTTCCTCACGACGTAGTACCAGGAGGACCAGCGGGACCAGCAGGACCAGGAAGGGCGCCGCTCCCCGGACCGGCGCCCTTCATGGTGCGTCGGACCGCCCGGCTCAGCCCTCGTCGGCCCACTCCAGCAGGCGGGCGGCAGCGGGGCGGACGGCCTGTTCCTCATGCCACGCGGCACGGGCAGCGGCCTTGCTGACCGCCTGCGGCGTGATGCCGAGGGTCCTGGCGACAGCGGTCTGCGTCCCCCGAGTCCCGGGCTCCAGGAGATCGAGGATGCGCCATTCGGCCTCCGATCGCCCGGCGACGTGCCGCCCGAGCAGGGAGAGCACTCCCTCCGCCTCCGCGGCCCTGTCGGTCCGACCGACGGGCCCCTCGACGGCGAGGGGCGCCCTGTCCCCCGTTCTCTTGGCCCGGTCGACCGCCTTCCGAGCCGCGACGAAGGCCGAACCACGCCCTTCCCTGGGAGAGGGTGGAAAGGGTCGCTCGACAGCACCGATGCCGACACCGACGTACCAGTCGCCGGCACGCAGGCAGAGCAGGACGGCGTCGACCACGTCACCGGCACCCTTGAGCACTCCCTGCGCCTCGTCACCGACCGAGCGCTCCCAGGGCAGGACGGCCTCGACGGGCCGCAGGAGCTCGAGTAGATCCGGAATGCGGTCGCGCGAGGACCTGCTGCCGGCCTGGTCGATGGTGAGAACGAACATCAATCAACCGTATGTGGTTGAAATTGGAATTACAACCGATCAGCCGAACAGGTTCACCGGTTTCACGATGTCCGCGTAGATCAGCAGGGCTCCCATGCCCAGCAGCAGGATCGCCACGGCATAGGTCAGCGGCAGGAGCTTCGCCATGTCGAACGGCCCGGGATCGGGGCGCTTGAACAGGCGCGCAACACCACGCCGCAGTCCCTCCCAGAGAGCACCGGCCACATGTCCTCCGTCGAGCGGCAGGAGCGGTATCAGGTTGAACACGAACAGGGCCAGGTTGACGCCCGCGACGAGTCCGATCAATGTCGCGGCCCGGGACGCCAGCGGGACCTCCTCCATGGCGGAGATCTCTCCGGCGATGCGGCCGACGCCGACGACACTGATCGGTCCTTCAGGATCACGGGGGGCATCCGAGAAGGCGGCCTGGCCGACATCGACGAGGCGCTGCGGCAGGTTCAGCACGACGCCCGCGACGCGGGCCAGCGAGTCCCCCACGGTGGGGAGCACCTCCGTTGCCGGCTGCTGCACGAGTTCCTGTGTCGACCCGACGCCGATGAACCCGACCTCCTGCATGAGCGCGTTGCCCTGATCGTCCACGGCGGCGGTTCCGGACTCGGTGAGGACGGGACGCTCGGTCAACAGGGGCGTGATCCTGGTGCCGATTGTCCCGCCGTCACGCTCCACGGTGATGCCCACCTCACGACCGGCGGCCTCCCTGATCCAGCCCGAGAGCTCGTCCCAGCCGGTCACGTCCCGGCCATCGAACGCGATGACGCGGTCTCCCGGCAGGAGCCCCGCCTCGAAGGCGGGGGCTGCTGGGTCCTCGGGGGTGCACTCCGTCTGGCCGGTCGCCGCCTGCTGGCCGGCCGGGACGACGCACTCGGACACCGAGGAGAGCACGGTGGTCGGCTGGGCGGTGCCGAAGCCCATGATGAGCACCGCGAACAGCACGGTCCCGATCAGCAGATTCATCACCGGACCGCCCAGCATGATGACGATCCGCTTCCAGATCGGCAGCCTGTAGAACACCCGGTCCTCGTCGCCCGGCTGCAGCTGCTCCGCCGCGGCACGGCGCGCATCATCGCTCAGCTGCTGGAAGACGCCCGTGCTGGACTGCCGCACGGCGCCGGCGTGCGTCGTCGCGGGCGGGAACATGCCGACCATCGACACGTAGCCGCCGGCCGGGATGGCCTTGATCCCGTACTCGGTCTCCCCCCGACGGATCGACCAGACGGTGCGGCCGAAGCCCACCATGTACTGGGTCACACGGACCCGGAACAGTTTCGCGGGAACCAGGTGTCCCACTTCGTGGAGCGCGATCGACGCCAGGATCGCGACGACGACGAAGAGCACTCCGGCGATGAACAGCACTACGGTCACGGCTTTTCCTTCTGGCCCTCGCGATGGCCTGTCGCCTCGGGCAGCGACGGGTCCCCGAGGCCACAACGGACCTGGGCGCTCCGGCGTGCCCAGCGCTCGGCGTCGAGCACCGCCGCGAGGGTTAGCTCGACGCCCTCGCGGCGGTGCTCGACGGACCGCTGCTCGTCGACGACGGCGGCCACGACGTCGACGATGTCAGGGAAACCTATGGCTCCCCGGTGGAAGGCCTCGACCGCCTCCTCGTTCGCCGCGTTGAACACGGCCATCCGGGTACCGCCCTCGGATGCAGCCCGCTTCGCCAGCGCGATGGCGGGGAAGGCCTCCTCGTCCAGCGGCTCGAAGGTCCATTCGGCCGACCGGCTCCAGTCGCACGCGCGCGCCGATCCCCGGACACGGAAGGGCCATCCCATCCCCAGGGCGATGGGCAGGCGCATGTCCGGCGGTGACGCCTGCGCGAGCGTGGAGCCGTCGACGAACTGGACCATCGAGTGCACGACGGACTGGGGGTGGACGACGACGTCGATCCGCTCCAGCGGGATGTCGAACAGCAGGTGCGCCTCGATGACCTCCAGCGCCTTGTTCACCATGGAGGCGGAGTTGGTACTGATGACGCGCCCCATGTCCCAGGTGGGGTGGGCCACGGCCTCCGCGGGTGTGACGTTCTCCAGCTGGGCGCGCGTCCGACCGCGGAACGGGCCTCCGGACGCGGTGAGGACGAGGCGTTCAACCTCGTCGGACGTGCCTCCGCGCAGCGCCTGCGCGATCGCGGAGTGCTCCGAATCGACCGGCACCAGCTGGCCCGGGGCGGCTGCGGCACGCACGAGGGCGCCGCCGGCGATGAGGGACTCCTTGTTGGCCAGGGCCAGCAGGTGCCCCGCCCCGAGCGCGGCGAGGGTGGGGGCGAGACCGATGGACCCGGTGATCCCGTTGAGGACGACGTCGGCATCGGGCCAGGCGGCGACGTGCGCTGCTGCGTCCTGCCCGGCGAACACCTGCGGGGTGTACCCGGTGAGACCTGCGGCGTCGGCTGCTCCTCCGATCGCCGCCTCGAGCTCGGCCTCGGACGCCGATGCGACGCCGACGACGGGTGCGCGGACGGCGACGGCCTGCCGGGCGAGCAGATCGAGGTTCCGCCCTCCCGCGCTGAGGCCCGCGACGCTGAAGCGCTCGGGGGCTGCAGCGATGACGTCGAGCGCCTGCGTGCCGATCGAACCCGTCGATCCGAGGATGGAGACGCGCCGGTGCGTGCGGGAGGGGTTGCTGAAATCCATGGCCCCAGTATCCCGCAGTCGCCCGGGCGTCGTGCGCCGCGCCCTCAGGCGCGGGACCTCGCCAGGACGCTGCGCGCATGGCGGAGGATGGGCTCGTCCACCATGCGTCCCTCGTAGGTGAAGACGCCCCTCTCCCTGTCAGCGGCGGCGAGCAGGGCACGGGCGCGCTCCACCTCGGCCTCGTCGGGGGCGAACGCCGCCCGGACCGTGGCGACCTGGCTGGGATGGATGCAGGCCTTGGCCGCGAACCCGGAGGCGACGGCGTCGTCGGCCTCCTCGGTGAGCCCCCCGAGGTCGGCGATGTCGACGTGGACGGCGTCGATGCAGCCCACACCTGCGGCACCGGCGGCGAGGAGCACCTGCGAGCGCGCATGGAGCGCTACCGCCCGGTAGGTTCCGCCGGGTGTCCGGCTCGACGTCCCGCCGAGGGAGGCCACGAGGTCCTCGGCGCCCCACATCAGTGCGGTGACGCCGTCGGTCCTCGCGATCCCGACGGCGTTCACCACACCGCGGGCCGTCTCGCAGAGGGCGATGACGTCGACCGCCCCGAGCATCGAGCGCACGGCGGCGATGTCCTCGGGCGATTCCGCCTTGGCGAGCATGACGGTCCGGTACCCCGTCCGAAGGACTGCCTCGCAGTCCAGCGCGACATCGCGCGTGCCGACGGCGTTCACCCGGACGACGGTCCGCGTGGGATCGAGGGATGACGCGGCGAGAGCCTCCCGGGCAGCGGCCTTCGCCGCCGGAGCGACGGCGTCCTCGAGGTCGAGGATGACGGTGTCGGAGCGCTCCGCCGCCTTGCTGTAGCGCTCCGGGCGGTCGGCCGGGCAGAACAGCAGTGCCGGGCCGAGGACGAGGCTCACCGTTCCCCGTCCCGGGCCGCGGAGGAGGACCACATGAGGACCGAACGGGTCGCCGTCGCCACGGTGTCCCAGCGCTGGTTGCGGCCGGTGTGGGCCATCGACACGATGGCCTGGCCGGGGCGGGACGCCGACGGGCGGATGCCGGTGATCTCCGTCTCGGTGTAGAGGGTGTCGCCGTGGAAGAGGGGTTCCGGGAAGGAGACATCGGTGAGGCCGAGCTGGGCGACGATGGTTCCCTGCGTCAGCTGCGAGACCGACTGCCCCACGAGTGTGGCGAGCGTCAGCATCGAGTTGACCAGCCGTTGCCCGAACGGCTGGCCCGCGGACCATGCCGCGTCGAGGTGCAGCGCCTGCGTGTTCATGGTGAGCGTGGTGAACAGGACGTTGTCCGCCTCGGTCAGGGTGCGGCCGGGCCGGTGGGCGTAGACCGAACCGACGCTGAGCTCGTCGGCGTACAGGCCGCGCTGCTCGATGACGTGGCGTCCGGACGCGGCGCCGCTCACGGCGCGGCCCCGTCGAGCTCCACGCGCAGGGGCGCCCCGGTGGCCGCGACGACCTCCTCGGTACTGACGCCCGGAGCGGTCTCGCGCAGGACGAGCCCGTCCGGCCCGACGTCGATGACCGCGAGATCGGTCACGATCCTGTCCACGCACCCCTTGCCCGTGAGCGGCAGGGAGCAGGCCTCGACGATCTTCGGCCGTCCCGACCGGTCCACGTGCTCCATCATGACGATCACGCGCTTGGCTCCGAAGACGAGGTCCATGGCCCCGCCCATCCCCTTGACCATCTTGCCGGGGACCATCCAGTTGGCGAGGTCCCCGTTCCGCGCCACTTCCATGGCTCCGAGGACGGCGACGTCGACGTGTCCGCCGCGGATCATGCCGAACGAGGACGCGGAGTCGAAGAAGGCAGCCCCGGCGTTGGCCGTGACGGTCTCCTTCCCTGCGTTGATGAGGTCCGGGTCCACGGCGTCCTCCGCAGGGTAGGGCCCGACGCCGAGAATGCCGTTCTCGCTGTGCAGGACCACCTCGACCCCGTCGGGGATGTAGTTGGGGATGAGGGTGGGCATGCCGATGCCGAGGTTGACGTACTGCCCGTTCTCGAGCTCCCGGGCGACCCGCGCCGCGAGCTGGGTGCGCGTGAGTGCCATGGTCATGCTCCTTCGGGTGCGGTGGGGCTGGTGGGCGAGACCGTTCTCTTCTCGACGCGCTTCTCGGCACCCGGCGCCAGCACCACGCGTTGGACGAAGATACCCGGGGTGTGGACCGAGCCTGGGTCGAGCTCCCCGGGTTCCACGAGTTCCTCCACCTCCGCGATGGTGATGCGCCCGGCCTGGGCGCACAGCGGGTTGAAGTTCATCGCGGTCGCGGAGAAGACGAGGTTGCCGTGGCGGTCGCCCTTCCAGGCATGCACCAGCGCGTAGTCCGGTCGCAGCGACTCCTCCAGCACGTAGTCGACGCCGTCGAAGGACCTGACCTCCTTGGGCTCGGACGCGATGGTCACGTTCCCCTCGGAGTCGTAGCGTTGCGGTAGGCCGCCCTCGCTGACCTGCGTGCCGACGCCCGCCGTCGTGTAGAAGGCCGGGATCCCCGCACCGCCGGCCCTCAGCTTCTCGGCGAGGGTGCCCTGCGGAGTGAGCACCACCTCCAGTTCACCGGAGAGGTACTGGCGCGCGAACTCCCTGTTCTCGCCCACGTAGGAACTGATCGTCCGGCGGATGCGGTGGTCGGACAGGAGGATCCCGAGCCCCCAGTCGTCCACGCCGCAGTTGTTGCTCACGGTCTCGAGGTCCGCCGTACCCTGGGCGTGCAGCGCGTCGATCAGCACCGCCGGGATCCCGCACAGGCCGAACCCGCCGACGGCAAGGGACGCCCCGTCGGGGATGTCCGCGACGGCCTCCGCCGCACTGTCCACCACTTTGTCGATCACTGCTTCTCCTTCGTGTTGACGCGGATGCCCGCCCTGCGTGCCGGGCCGGGCGGACTGGAGGCCGATGGGACTAGAGGCCGAGCTCCCGCGCGATCAGCATGAGTTGGACCTCCGTGGTCCCCTCACCGATCTCGAGGATCTTCGAGTCACGGTAGTGCCTGGACACCACGAACTCGTTGATGAAACCGTAGCCGCCGAAGATCTGGGTCGCATCGCGTGCGTTGTCCATCGCCGCCTCCCCCGCCACGAGCTTGGCGATCGAGGCCTGCGTCTTGAACGGCTTACCGGCCAGCATGCGCGCTGCGGCGTCGTAGTAGGCCAGCCGGGCGGTGTGCGCGCGGACCTGCATGCGCGCGATCTTGAACTGGATGGACTGGTAGGAACCGATGGTGCTACCGAACGCCCGGCGCTCCCCGGCGTAACGGATCGACTGCTCCACGCAACCCTGCGCCGCGCCGGTGGCCAGGGCGGCGATGGCGATGCGGCCCTCGTCGAGGATCTGCAGGAAGTTGGCGTAGCCGCGACCCCTCGCACCGAGCAGGTTCGCTTCGGGTACCCGGACGTCCTTGAGCGTGAGCGGATGGGTGTCCGAGGCATTCCAGCCCACCTTGTTGTAGGCCTTCTCCGCGGTGAAGCCCGGCGTGTCGGAGGGCACCAGGATGGTGGAGATCTCCTTCTTCACGGTCCCGTCCGGGCGTTCCGACGTGCCCGTGACGGCGGTGACGGTCACGAGGGAGGTGATATCGGTCCCCGAGTTGGTGATGAACTCCTTGGTCCCGTTGACGACCCACTCGGCACCAGCGGCGCCTTCCTCGAGCTTCGCCGTCGTCCTGGTACCCGAGGCATCGGACCCGGCCTCGGACTCCGTGAGGCCGAATCCGCCGAGCGCGCTGCCGGCAGCGAGGGACGGCAGCCACTGCTGCTTCTGCTCCTCCGTACCGAATCGGTAGATGGGCATGGCCCCGAGCGAGACCCCTGCTTCCAGCGTGATGGCGACCGACTGGTCCACGCGGGCCAGCTGCTCGAGCGCCAGGCACAGGGCGAAGTAGTCCCCGCCCATGCCCCCGTACTCCTCGGGGAAGGGGAGCCCGAAGAGGCCCATGTCGCCCATCTGCTTGACCACCTCGTAGGGGAAGCTGTGCTCGGCGTCGTGCGTGGCGGAGACCGGCGCGACGACGTCGTCCGCGAACTCGCGGACGGTGTCGACGAGGTCCTGGTATTCCTCGCTGAGTTCGAAGTTCATGCTGTGTTCCCTTCCGTGGAACTGGAGGCGGGGCTGGATACGGGGCTGGATACGGGACTGGTCGGTGGTTGCGCCTCGATGGTCGCTACGACCTGCTGCGCCCGGACGAGGTCTCCGGGTTTCAGGGAGAGGCGGACGACGCCGGACAGTGCGGCGGTGAGCTGGTGCTCCATCTTCATGGCCTCCACGGCCAGGAGCACGTCACCGGCACGGACGGTCTCCCCGTCCGCGACGGACACGGACACGACAGTGCCCGGCATGGGGCTCCGGACGAGCGGGTCCGCCGCACCCTCCTCGCGCGAGATACCGGACAGCGCCGCATCGAGCAGCTCCCGCCGGCTCGGGCGGCGGACGCGGACGGACCAGCCCGCGTCGCCCAGCCAGACGGTGTCCCCCTCGACGTGGTGGTGCCGGCGGGTGCGGAGGCCGTCGATGGAAGCCGCGCCGGCACCGATGCTCACACTGACTGCGACGCCGTCGACGGTCGCCTGCCAGGCGGGACCTGCCCGCCGCAGGTGGACAGTCGCGGTCCCACCGTCGTGTTCGAGCGGCACGGCGCGCGGCCGGGCCGGGCCGAGGCGGAAGCCGTCACCGCGGTGCCAGGGCGAGCCGCCCGCGACGGAGGGTTCCGCCTCGACGAGCAGGACGGCGGCGAGCGCCAGATCGGCCGGGGTGGGGTGACGGAAGGCGAGAGCGGGCAGCTTCCGCTCGATCAGCGTGGTGTCGAGCCGCGCGGCGCGGACGTCGTCGTCATCGACGAGCAGGCGCAGGTACTCGATGTTCGTGTCCACCCCCAGCACCACGGTCCCCGCGAGGGCCGCGTCCAGGCGGTCGAGGGCCTGCCCGCGGTCCGGCCCCCAGGCGATGACCTTCGCGAGCAGCGGATCGTACGACGACGACACGCTCCCACCCGGAAGCAGCGAACTGTCCACCCTGATGCCCTCCCCCGCCGGCTCGGTGAGCGCGAGGATGGTCCCCGTCGAGGGGAGGAATCCCGCCTCCGGGTTCTCCGCATAGACGCGTGCCTCGACCGCGTGGCCGGTGAGGACGACGTCGTCCTGCGCCAGCGAGAGCTTCTCCCCGGCGGCGATGCGGATCTGCCACTCGACCAGGTCCACGCCGGTCACCAGTTCGGTGACGGGGTGCTCGACCTGCAGCCGCGTGTTCATCTCCATGAAGAAGAATTCGTCCGGAGCGGCGTCGGAGACGAGGAACTCGACCGTCCCGGCTCCCGTGTAGTCGACGCTTCGTGCCGCGTCGCAGGCCGCCTCGCCGATCCGCCGGCGTGTGGCGTCGTCGAGCAGGGCGGACGGTGCCTCCTCGATGACCTTCTGGTGCCTGCGCTGCAGGGAACACTCGCGCTCGCCCAGGTGGATCACCGATCCGTGTCCGTCCGCGAGTACCTGGACCTCGATGTGCCGGGGCCGTTCGATGAGGCGCTCGAGGAACAGGGTGTCGTCGCCGAAGGCGCGGGCGGCGACCCGCCGCGCGGTGGCGAGGGTCCCGGGCAGTGCGTCGGCGTCGTGGACGGCGTGCATGCCCTTGCCGCCGCCACCCGCGGACGGCTTGATGAGGAGGGGGAAGCCGACGTCGGCGGCGGCCCGCAGGAGGTCGGCGTCGGTGAGGCCCGGCTCGGCGATCCCCGGCACCACGGGTACGCCGGATGCGGCCACGTGGTTCTTCGAGCGGATCTTGTCCCCCATCACGTTCAGCGCGTGCACGGAGGGGCCGATGAACACGATTCCGGCCTCCTGCAGTGCCTCGGCGAATCCGGCGTTCTCGCTGAGGAACCCGTACCCGGGGTGGACCGCGCCGGCACCGGTCCGGCGGCAGGCGTCGATGACGGCGGGGATGGAGAGGTAGCTGTCCGCGGGAGCCGCGCCACCGATGCGGACGGCGACGTCCGCCTCGAGGACATGGCGGGCTCCGGCGTCGGCGTCGCTGTGCACGGCGACGGAGCGCAGGCCGAGTGCGCGGATGGTCCGGAGGACCCGGACGGCGATCTCGCCGCGGTTCGCCACGAGGACGGTGTCGAAGGGCCGGGCCGGGATCGGCTGGGTCAGGAGTGGCTGGGTCACGCTGGGAGTCATCTGGTTCACATCCGGAAGAGGCCGAAGGAGGTGTCGGGCAGTGGCGCGCCGGCGCAGACGTCGAGGGCCAGTCCGAGGACGGTCCGGGTGTCCGCAGGATCGATCACCCCGTCGTCCCACAGGCGGGCGGTGGAGTAGTAGGGGTTGCCCTGGGCCTCGTACTGGTCGCGGATCGGCGCGCGGAACGCCTCCTCGTCCTCGCTGGACCAGTCCTCGCCGCGTGCCTCGAGCTGGTCCCGCTTCACCGTCGCCAGGACCGCGGACGCCTGGTTGCCACCCATCACGGAGATCCGGCCGGCGGGCCACATCCAGAGGAAGCGCGGGGAGAACGCCCTCCCGCACATGGAGTAGTTCCCCGCACCGAAGGATCCGCCGACGACGACGGTCAGTTTCGGCACCCTGCAGGTCGCGACGGCGGTGACCATCTTGGCGCCGTTCTTCGCGATACCTCCGGCCTCGTAGTCCTTGCCGACCATGAAACCGGACAGGTTCTGCAGGAATACCAGCGGGATGCCGCGCTGGTCGCAGAGCTCGATGAAGTGCGCGCCCTTGAGGGCCGACTCGCTGAACAGCACCCCGTTGTTGGCGACGATGCCCACACGGTGGCCGTGGATCGTGGCGAATCCCGTGACGAGCGTGGCCCCGTACTCCCGCTTGAACTCGTGGAAGAGGGAGCCGTCCACGAGCCGGGCGATGATCTCCCGGGCGTCGTAGGCCGCGTTGACGTCCGTCGGTACGGCCCCGTAGAGCTCGTCCTCCCGCACGACGGGGTCCGCCACCCGGACGCCGGCGGGCGATGCCGGGACCGCCGTGGGTGGCGCCAGCGTGGCGATGATGTCCCGCACGATCTCCAGCGCGTGCTGGTCGTTCTCCGCCAGGTGGTCCGTGACGCCGGAGACACGCGAGTGGACCTCCCCTCCGCCGAGCTCCTCCGCCGTGACCACCTCGCCGATCGCTGCTTTCACGAGCGGCGGCCCGCCCAGGAAGATGGTGCCCTGGTTGCGGACGATCACGGTCTCGTCGCTCATGGCGGGCACGTAGGCGCCCCCGGCGGTGCAGCTGCCCATCACCGCCGCGATCTGCGGGATCTTGCGTGCCGACATGGTGGCCTGGTTGTAGAAGATCCGGCCGAAGTGGTTGCGGTCCGGGAAGACGTCGTCCTGGCGCGGCAGGAAAGCACCCCCGGAATCGACGAGGTAGATGCAGGGCAGATTGTTCTCGAGGGCGATCTCCTGCGCTCGGAGATGCTTCTTCACCGTCATCGGGTAGTAGGTGCCGCCCTTGACCGTGGCGTCGTTCGAGATCACCAGGACGTGGCGTCCGTGGACCAGACCGATCCCGGCGATGACGCCGGCGCCCGGACAGTCGTCGTCGTACATGCCGTTCGCGGCCAGCGGCGCGATCTCCAGGAAGGGGCTGCCGTCGTCGAGGAGCCGGTCCACCCGTTCACGCGGGAGGAGCTTGCCCCGGGCCAGGTGCCGCTCGCGGGCTCGCTCGGGACCTCCGCGGGCGGCGGTGGCCAGGCGGCGCCGCAGGTCCCCGACGAGTTCCCGCTGGGACGCACTGTTGGTGGCGAACGCCGCTGAGAGCGGATCGACCTTCGACGTCAGGGTCTCCATCGACTACTTCCTCGCGCCAGGTTGAGTTAGCAGGTACTAACCGGGATCAGGTTAGTGGTCATTAACCCGGATGTCCATCAGAATGAGGTGGACGACTCCCCCGGCGCACGACAAGGACCTGCATGGAGGCACTGCCCGCCCATTACCGCGCGACCGGTCGAAGCATCGCAAAGGCCTCCCGACGCGCGGCCCTCCTCGATGCCGCCGCGCAGCTGTTCGCCGACCGCGGCTACAACGGAGTGTCCATCGAGGATCTCGGCGCAGCTGCGGGAGTGAGCGGACCCGCGGTCTACCGCCACTTCACGGGCAAGCCGTCCGTCCTCTCCGCCCTCCTGACGGGCGTCAGCGAGGATCTGCTCGAAGGGGGCAGGGCGGTCGCGGACGAGGCGCGTACTCCCGAGGAGGCACTGAAGGAGCTCATCCGGTTCCAGGTCCAGTTCGCCCTGAGCAACGCCAACGTGATCCGCGTGCAGGACCGGGACCTCGCCTCCCTGCCGCACGACGACGAACGCGCCGTGCGCTCCCTGCAGCGCAGCTATGTGCAGGTGTGGGTGGACCAGCTCGCGGCACACCGCCCCGACACGGAGCGCTCGCTCCTCCGGCGCAGGGTGCACGCGGTGTTCGGCCTGATCAACTCGACGCCCCACACCGCGCACGGCACCACGTCATCGGGCGACCGCGACCTCCTCCAGGAGCTCCTGCAGGACATGGCCTGGGCCGCCCTGACGGTGTGACGGTGGCGCCCACGCGCATCCCGCACCGCCTAGTACGCTGAAGCCACGAAGAGTTCCGGCCGAGCGCCTGCCCGGCCACCCACCGACTGAAAGTACCGCTGTGATCACGCTACGTCCCGTTGAAGCTTCCGACCTCGACGCGTTCTTCTCGCACCAGCTGGACCCGAGCGCGAACCACATGGCGGCGTTCGGCGCGAAGAATCCCGCCGACCGCGGCGTCTTCGACAACCACTGGCAGGACATCCTCAACGACGGCAAGATCACGGTGCGCTCCATCCTCTCCAAAGGCGAGGTGGTCGGCAGCATCCTCGCGTACCACGACGGCGACGTGCCGGAGATCAGCTACTGGATCGACCGTTCCCGCTGGGGTCAGGGGATCACCACCGCCGCTGTCGGCCAGTTCCTCAACGAGGTCACCGATCGGCCCATCCGCGCGCGGGCCGTTGCCGACAACACGAGCTCCATCCGGATCCTCGAGCGCTGGGGCTTCCAGCACGTCGGCGAAGCGCAGGGCTTCGCCCCTGCCCGTGGCGCCGTGGTCCGCGAACTCATCCTCGAACTGCCGTAGGCCGCCCGCAGGACGACGGGCGGAATCACGCCGGCAGGACGACGGGCGGCAGGTCGCCGGCTAGACCATCGTCAGGACCATCGCCGGGTTCCGCAGGATGGTCCCGACGTCGGACAGGAAGCGGGAGCCCTGTTCCCCGTCGACGAGTCGGTGGTCGAAGGACAGGCTGAGCGTCATGACGGAGCGCAGGGCGACGGCGCCCTGATACTCCCAGGGCATGCTCCGCACCGCGCCCATGGCGAGGATGGCAGCCTCTCCCGGGTTGAGGATCGGGGTGCCCGCGTCGATGCCGAAGACCCCGATGTTCGTGATGGAGATGGTGCCGCCGGAGAGCTCGGCCGGTGCCGTCCTCCCGGCACGAGCGGTCTCCGTCAGCGTGCCCAGGGCCCGTGCGAGGTCCACCAGGGCGAGGGACTGCGCCGCCTTGATGTTCGGCACGAGCAGCCCTCGCGGCGTCGCGGCGGCGATCCCGAGATTGACGTCCGCGTACTGCACGATCTCCTGCGCCGCGTCGTCCCACGACGAGTTGAGGGTCGGATTCCGCGCGACGGCGATGCAGACGGCCTTGCACACGATCGTCAGCGGCGTCACCCTGGTGCCGTCGAAGGCGCGCCCCGCCCTCAGCTCGGCGAGCAGTTCCATGGTCGGCGTGACGTCGACGGTGAGGAACTCGGTCACGTGCGGCGCGGTGAAGGCGCTCGCCACCATGGCCGCCGCCGTGTGCTTCCGCATCCCCCGGATGGCGGTGCGGGTCTCCCCTGGCACGGCGTTCGCCGCTGACCCCGGAGTCGACGACGGTGCGGCCGCAGGAGCAGCGGCTGCAGGAGCACCACCCGCAGGAGCGAGGGCGGCGAGGACGTCGGAGCGGGTGATGAGGGATCCGGGCCCCGTACCCGTGACGTCGTCGAGGATCACCCCGAGGTCGCGTGCGAGTTTGCGGACGGGCGGCGTGGAGCGCGGACGCTCGGAGCGACGCACGGCGCCGGGTGGGCCCGGGGGTACTGCCGGAAGGGACACGGCAGCGGAGATCGGACTGGCAGTCGGCGCTTCGGCGACGGACGCGAGTGCGCGGATCCGTCGCTGCGGACGCCCGCCCTTCTCGACGGCGGCCCCGTACCCCACGAGGTTCGGTTCCCGCTTTGCAGCCGGCTCCTCCGCGGTGGCCTGCGCGGTTGCACCGGCGTCGTCGTGCACCACCGCGAAGGAGACGATCGGCGCTCCGACATCGACGACGGAGCCGGCGGCCTCGTGCAGGCGCACAACCGTGCCGGCGTACGGCGACGGCAACTCGACGACGGCCTTGGCGGTCTCGACGTCGGCGATGACCTGGTTCAGTTCCACGGTGTCGCCCTCGGCCACGTGCCAGCGGACGATCTCCGATTCGGTCAGCCCCTCCCCGAGGTCGGGCAGGCGGAACTCGTGGACGCGGCTGGTGGTCTCCGGTGCGGTGGTCATCGTGCCGCTTCCTCGTTCTCGAGCCCGCTGAGGGAGTTCGGCCGCCGCAGGACGCGGTCCACGCCGTCCAGGATCCGGTCGAGGTCGGGCAGGTGGTGGAACTCGAGTTTGGAATAGGGGTACGGGATGTCGAAGCCGGTGATGCGGACCGGTGCGTGCTCGAGGTGGTCGAAGCACCGCTCGGTGATGCTCGCGGCGATCTCCGCCCCGAGCCCGCCCGACTGGGCGGCCTCGTGCGTCACCACGAGGCGGCCGGTCTTGCGGACGGAGGCCTCGACGGTCGCGAAATCGATCGGGGCGAGGGAGCGCAAATCGATGACCTCGATGGAGATGCCGTCGTCGGACGCCGCCACAGCGGCGTCCCGTGCGGTCGGCACCAGCGGGCCATAGGTCACGAGCGTGACGTCCGTTCCCTCGGTGACCACGCGGGCCGCACCCATGTCCGACGACGACGGCGTCACCGACTCGTCGACCTCACCTTTGACGTGGTAGCGGCGCTTGGGCTCGAAGTAGAGGACGGGGTCGTCGCTGGCGATGGCCTGCTGGATCATCGTGTAGGCGTCCTGCGGGTTCGAGACGCTCACGACGCGCAGTCCGGAGGTGTGGGTGAAGTACGCCTCGGGGGACTCCGAGTGGTGCTCCGGGGAGCCGATGCCGCCACCGAAGGGAACGCGGATGGTGATCGGCATGGTCACGGCGCCCTGGGTGCGGTAGTGCAGCTTGGCCACCTGGCAGACGATCTGGTCGAAGGCGGGGTAGATGAAGCCATCGAACTGGATCTCCACGACGGGGCGGTACCCGCGGTAGGCCATGCCGACGGCGGTGCCCATGATGCCGGCCTCGGCGAGCGGGGTGTCGAGCACACGGTGCGGGCCGAAGTCCTTCTGCAGGCCGTCGGTGATCCGGAAGACGCCGCCGAGCTTCCCGATGTCCTCACCCATGAGGATCACTTTCGGGTCCTCGTCCATGGCGCGGCGCAGGCCTGCGTTGATCGCGCGGCCGAAGGTCATGACGGACATCAGCGGGGTCCTTCCTGGGGGGAGGCGGCGAAGGAGGCGAGATACCTCTCGTAGTGGTCCTGCTGGCGCTCCAGCCACGAGTTCGGCTCGCTGTACACGTGCCGGAAGACGTCGGACGGGGCGGGCTCGGGCATCGACAGGCATCCCTCGCGCAGTTCCGCGGCGACGGCGTCGGCCTTCGCCTTCACGGAGTCGGTGTAGGTGGCCTCGAGGAGTCCGAGGGAATCGAGCAGGGTGGCGAGGCGCGCCAGCGGATCGCGGGCCGCCCAGTCCTCGAGCTCGTTCGGGTCGCGGTACCGCGTCGGGTCGTCCGCCGTCGTGTGCGGACCCATGCGGTAGGTGACGGCTTCGATGAAGGTGGGGCCACCTCCGGCGCGAGCCCGCGCGAGGGCCTCCCGGGTGACCGCGAGGCAGGCCAGGACGTCGTTGCCGTCCACCCGGACCGACGGGATGCCGAAGCCCGGGGCGCGACGCGCGATGGGCACGTGCGCCTGCAGCCCCACCGGCTCCGAGATGGCCCAGTGGTTGTTCTGGCAGAAGAACACCACGGGCGCCTGGTAGCTCGCGGCGAACACCATGGCCTCGTTGACGTCACCCTGGCTCGTCGCTCCGTCCCCGAAGTAGCTCACGGCCACGGAGTCGGCGCCGTCGTTGAGGATGCCCATCGCGTATCCGGTCGCATGCAGCGTCTGGGCCCCGATGATGACCTGCGGTGTCGCCATGTTGATCGTGTAGGGGTCCCAGCCCGACGAGGCGTTGCCCCGCCAGACGCGCAGGATGTCGGCCAGGTCCACTCCGCGGCAGTAGGCGACGGCGTTCTCCCGGTAGCTGGAGAACACGAAGTCGTCGGAGCGCAGGGCGCGTCCGGAGCCGATCTGCGCTGCCTCCTGTCCGAGCAGCGGTGGCCACAGGGCCAGCTCACCCTGGCGCTGCAGCGCGGTCGCCTCGGCATCGATCCGCCGGACCACGACCATGTCCTCGTACAGCTTCTGCAGTGCCGGGCCATCGACATCTGCGACGAGCCCGTCGTAGTGGGCGTGGGGGTGCCGGACACCGAGGTGATCGACGAGCTGCACGAGATCGTCCGCACCGGCGCGGGCCGGACCCGGGAGGACCGTGCCGCTGGAAGGGAGCGGCCTGGCCGTTCCGCCGTCGTTCGCACCGTTCGATCCCGGCTGCTGCCGGGCGCCGTCCTGGTCCATCGCACGCAACCTTCGCACTCGCAGACAACTCCCCGGCGGCTGTCCGCGCGACTCGGAGAGCTCCGGGCGCCTTTACCCGAAGTGATTGTGACCCTACTCACACACAACAGGTGGCACAACCGTTCCGTCTTCGACTGAGCACCTTGCACTATTCCGGCTCGACGGCCCGTGTTAGCGTTGCGCACTATGCAACCCCTGGACCTGACCGACACCCGGCTCCTGCAGGCCATGGCGAAGGATCCCCGGCGGACCGTCGTCGCTCTCGCCCAGAAGCTGGGGCTGTCACGGAACACGGTGCAGGCGAGGATGGCCCAACTCGAGAAGAAGTCCGTCTTCCTCTCCTTCGAGCGGCGTATCAACACGGTGTCGCTCGGCTACCCGCTGACGGCCTTCATCCACGTCCATGTGCAGCAGCAGAAACTCGCGGCGATCACGCACAGCATCGCCGCGGTGCCCGAGGTCATCGAAGCCTTCGGCATCACCGGCCAGGCGGACATCCTGGTACGCGTGGTGGCGGTCGACGCCGAGGACCTCTTCCGCATCAATGGCAAGATCCTCGCGTGCGAGGGCGTGGAGCGCTGCGACACTTCGCTCGCGATGGGTGAGCTCATCCCCTTCCGCGTCGAGCCCCTGCTGGAACGCGGGCCACGGGCGGCTCCCTGACCGGACCGCCGACGGCGAAGGCCGCCCCACCTCGCGGTGGAGCGGCCTTCTCCGTTTTGTTCCGGGCGGTTCCGTCAGTGGTCGGTGGCCTTCTCGGCTCCGACCCCCGTCAGGGAGCGCACCTCCATCTCGGCCTGCTTCATCGGATCCTCCTGCGTGCGGGAGAGCACGGTGCCCAGCCAGCCGAGGAAGAACGCCAGCGGGATCGAGACGATGCCCGGGTTGCTCAGCGGGAAGAGGGAGAAATCGGCACCCTGGATCATCGACTTCTCGCCGCCGGAGACGACGGGCGAGAGGGCGATGAGCAGGATGGCCGAGCCGAGTCCGCCGTACATGCTCCAGACCGCGCCCTGGGTGTTGAACTTCTTCCAGAACAGCGAGTAGAGGATGGTCGGCAGGTTGGCGCTGGCCGCCACGGCGAAGGCGAGGGCCACGAGGAACGCGACGTTCTGTCCCTGCGCTCCGATGCCGCCGGCGATCGACAGCAGTCCGATCACGACGACGGTGCGACGTGCCACCTTCACCTCGCCGTCGGGGTCGACCTTGTCCTTGCGGATGACGCTCGCGTAGATGTCGTGCGCGAACGAGGCCGCAGCGGTGATGGTCAGGCCCGCGACGACCGCGAGGATCGTGGCGAAGGCGACGGCGGAGATCAGTCCGAGGAG
>JASLAA010000013.1 GCA_030147325.1 Arthrobacter sp.
TCGTCCTGCAGGGCAGAGGCGAACAGGGATGCGCCGATGTTGTCACCGGCGGAGAGGAAGGCCGTCTTGTCCTCGCCGAACTCCGCCCGCAGCTTCTCGACGGTCCCGGCGAAGCGCACCGTGTTGGTGTCGATACGGCCGTGGAAGTCGTTGATGTTCAGCAGGTTCAGTTCGGCGGTGGTGTCGGCGGGCGCGAGGTCGAGCCCGACGATGACGGGATCGTGGTCGCTGGCACGGTACGGGTCTGCCCGGTAGTAGTCGGTGACGTTGTTGTTGTACCGGCTGTACTCGAGGGCGATGGACTCGACGGAGTTGATGTTCCACGTGTCCACACCGGTCACGGTGGCGTCTGCCGCGGGAGAGGCGAGGATGTGGTCGAGGGAGCCGCTCAGGCCGGAGAAGACGTAGGAGAAACTGTCCTCGTCCTTCTCGCTCTGGTTGACGTAACCGGCAGCGTAGAGGACCTGCATCGGATCCTCCTGCGTATAGGAGTTGAAGTCGCCCGTCAGGAAGACCTTGTCCGTCTTCGCACTGGCCTTCATGGAGTCGGCGAAGGCGACGAGGGCCTGAGCCTGGGTGACGCGGGCTGCGTTCCAGGCGCCCTGCCCGTCGCCGCTGTCGGCGTTCACTCCCGAGCTGGGGCCGGAGCCCTTCGACTTGAAGTGGTTGACGATGGCGAGGAAGGTCTCCGCTGCTGTACCGCCGACGGGCTTGAAGGCCTGTGCGAGGGGCTTGCGGGCGTTGGAGAAAGCGACGTCATCGTTGAGGATGACCGATTCGCCGACAGGTTCCGCGACGGCCTTCTTGTAGATCAGGGCCGTGCGGATGACGTCCTCGTTCGCCGGAAGGGCGGCGGGCGAGCGGACGTAGTCCCACACGCCGGGAGTCTGCTCATTCAGGGCGTCGACCAGGGTGGCCAGGGCGAAGTCCCGGTCCTTGCCGAACCCGGCCGAGTTCTCGATCTCCATGAGGGTGACGACGTCCGCGTCGAGGGCGTTGATCGCAGCGACGATCTTCGCCTCCTGGCGCTCGAGGCTCTCCTTGGTCGCAGCTCCTCGGGCATCACAGCCGCGGTTCACGGTGATGGGATTCCCGGCGCGGTCGTTGTAGTAGACACAGCCGGGAATGTCCTCGCCCGTGGTGGCGAAGTAGTTCAAGACGTTGAACGACGCGAGCTTCACGTTGCCGCCGACCTGGGCCGGTGCTGCCGGGCGTTCACCGCTGAACTGTACGGGCTGGACGCCTTCGGGGCTGGCACCGTTCAGCTCCGAGAGCGGCTGGAACTTCCAGGCGCTGTTGCGGAAATCGAGCACGACGGGTGAGGTGAAGGACGCGCTGTATCCGACCCGCACCGGCTGGGAGGGGGTGAGGTACGGCAGGATGCGGCCCTGGTTGGCCGCGGTGAAGAAGTTGGTCGAGGCGCCGTCGTCGAGCCTGATGCTCCGTGCGGCGTTGTCGGCGATGACAGCGGCGTTCTCCGGCGTGCCGGGCCGAGCGACATCTGTGGGCTGGCGCAGCCGACCGGTGCCGGCGGCGAGGGTCACCTCGCCGTACTGGTTCAGCGTGTAGTTGTCGGCGACGGTGAAGGAATCGGCCGGCTGGAAGAGCATTCCCTCCGTCGCCTCGCGTGCCGCCTCGGTGGCGGGCAGGGCGATGGCCGAGGCCTTGGGCTCCTCCGCGGCCTCGGTGAGCTTGACGGTGCCCCCTGCGCCGACGGTGAGCTGCGTCAGGTTGAAGAATTCACCTGCCACGCCGGTCACCTCGACGTAATCGCCGATGGCGACCGTGGAGACGGTGTCGGGCGAGTAGACGAAGATGGCGTCCGAGGCGGTCTGGTCGGCTGCTGCCGACGTACCTGGCGTCTGGATGTAGAAACCGTTGAATCCGCCGGTCGGGTAGGCGGCGGTGACCTTACCCCGGGTAGTGACCGTCTGACCGGACAGCGGAGTCGCGGTTCCGGTGCCCTGGATGTCCCGGATGGGGACGACTGGTCCAGGGACTGCAGGTCCTGGCGGCGTCGGCACCGGAGGCGGAGTAGGAACCGG
Source organism: Arthrobacter sp. (assembly GCA_030147325.1). GTDB lineage: Bacteria > Actinomycetota > Actinomycetes > Actinomycetales > Micrococcaceae > Arthrobacter_D. The sequence goes on from JASLAA010000013.1 coordinate 2,046, forward strand.
TGACCCGGCGGTCGCGCCACTGTTGGTCGGCGACGGGGCCTGAAGGGTGAAGTCCGCGCCGTTGTCATCCGTGTCGGCGAATCCGGTGCGGTTGGCGGACCTGACGCTGCCGGCGCCGGGCGTCGCGGCGGCCGAACCCTCGAAGGCGTTCGCCGTGCCGTAACCGAGGGCATCGACGACGCCGGGCGTCCCGACGATCGAGCCGACCGGCAATGCACCGACGGTCGTGGCCTGGTTCGACAGGACGATGACGCCGCCACCTGCACCCGGGTTGAAGCCCGTGGTCGCGTCGGGAGCCGGAAGCGGAGCACCCTCGGACGGTGGTGTGTTGGACGCGCCCTGCACCAGGAAGTATCCCTTCGCGGGGATACTTCCGCGGAGGGCGGTGGCACCCGGTGTGGCGGTGGAGGCCGGGGCCCGGTACTGCAGCGACCAGCCGTCGAGGCTCACGGGAGCGTCCCCCGGGTTGTAGAGCTCGACGTACTTGTTCTTGAACGGCGTTCCCGCCGATCCCCCCGAGACATACGCCTCGTTGATGATGACGCCGTCTCCCGTGACGGACGCCGTACTCGGTGGTGCATCCACCGCGTTGGCCGGTAGTGCGATCATCGGTGAGGCCAGCAGGCCTACCGACAGCGCCGCACCGAGCGCTCCCCTCCATGACGAATCAAACATTCGTGTGAATTCTCCTTGACGATGGCCGTAGCGGCCGCGAGTGTTGCCCGCCTCCCCAGTTGGGAAGGCGCATTGGCATGTGCACCATATGTGACGCAGGTGACATTCCTATCCCCGGGAAGAGCCAACCAGAACATCGTGAACAGCGGGTTACCAAAAAACCAGTGGCTCCGGAAGAACCGGGACCACCGGCTGTCATCCGGAGACGAACCGTGCTACTTTCCTGCATCCTCGAGCGTGCCTGCTACGGGAGCCTCGCCCTCGTCGGCGACGAAGCAGAGGATCTCCCGGCCGCCCGTCGCATTCCAGCTCGCCTCGACCGGGTAGAAATACATCATCTCCAGCACGGAGGAGTCGTAGTCGAGTCCCACGAAGTCGGTGAACTCGGCCCCGCAGAAGTCGGTCGCGGCTGTCGTGGCTGCAGCGTCACCGGGGAAGTCGCCGTCGGCCATGCGGGTACTGGCGAAGGCCTCGAAGACGTGGCGCTCGCCGCAGGGGAGCACGGTGATGTCGGTGACGCTCGCGGTACCCGGGTCGTTGATGCAGTCTCCCACCTGGATGGAGGACACATCCGTCTCCTCCTGGGCGGTGACGGCGCCTTCGGGATCCCAGTCGGGCACACTGTCCGGGAGCAGGCTGCACCCGGCGATCAGCGCGAGGCCCGCTGTCGACGCGGCTGCCGCCGTCGCGCGATGATGCAGCGCTGTCCGCCTCGGAGGACTGTTCTGCATGGAGACCCCGTCGTAGGCCACGAGTATCGCGGCACGGCTGTTGTTTGTCGGGACAGTATCGCACGGTGCCGCGGCACGCCATGCCTCCTGAGCGGGCCCTTGCGTCAGGGACGAAAGGAGGCCCCGCAGTCGCGAGGCCTCCTCAGGAAGCGGAAGGTAAGGGATTCGAACCCTTGAGACGGGGTAACCGCCCACTGGTTTTCAAGACCAGCTCCTTCGGCCGCTCGGACAACCTTCCCCCGTTAGTGTTTCACGAAGGGCGAGTGGCGCCCAAATACCCGGGAGAGTGGAGGTCGGCGTGCGTGCAGTCACGATCGAGGGAGCCGGCGGGCCTGAAGTCCTGTCCGTACGGGAGGTGCCGGACCCCGTGCCGGAGAGGGGCGAGGTGCTCATCGATGTCGTAGCCGCCGGGCTGAACCGCGCGGATGTCCAGCAGCGCCGGGGCTTCTACCCGCCGCCCGAAGGGGCGTCCCCGGTGCCGGGTCTCGAGGTCTCCGGGATCGTCGTGGATCCTGGAGCCTCGTCATTCGCAGCAGGGGACGCCGTCGTCGCACTGCTGGCAGGTGGCGGGTATGCGGAAAGGGTGGCCGTACCCGCAGGGCAGGTGGTGCCGGCTCCTCCCGGGGTGGATCTCACCGAGGCGGCCGCGTTGCCCGAGACAGCGGCCACCGTGTGGTCGAACCTGGTGATTCACGCCCGTCTCTCGCAGGGGGAGCATGTCCTGATCCACGGCGCGTCCGGCGGCATCGGAGTGATGGCGATCCAGGTGAGCCTCGCCCTCGGGGCGATTCCCCATGTCACGGCCGGATCGGGCGCCAAGCTCGACGTTGCCCGCGACCTCGGTGTGCACACGCTCATCAACTACCGCGACCAGGACTTCGTGGAGGAGATCCGGGGAGCGACGGACGGCCGCGGCGCGGATGTGATCCTCGACGTCGTCGGAGCGAAGTACCTCGCACGGAACGTCGAGTCGCTGGCGGTGGGCGGCAGGCTCGTCGTCATCGGACTCCAGGGCGGGGCGACGGCCGAACTGGATCTGGGAGCGCTCATGCGCAGGCGTGCGAGCATCGTCGGCACCACGCTGAGGTCCCGGCCCATCGCGGAGAAGGCGGCCATCATGGCCGCGGTGAGGGACGACGTCTGGCCGATGGTCGCATCCGGCGCCGTCCGTCCCTTCGTCGACCGGTCCTTCCCCCTCGGGAGGGTGGCCGAAGCGCATGCCTACTTCGACTCCGGGCAGCACACCGGAAAGGTCCTGCTGACGATGCAGTAGGCCCCGCTGGCCACCCCGGGCCGGCTTCATCAGCAGGCTTTCGACGGGGTGACGTGTGTGGAAGGGTTGGAGGACATCCGACCGGAAGGGGAAGCACAGTGAGTACCGATCAGCAGGACCATGGCGAGGATGGCGGCGGACTGTCGCAGGCAGCCGACAGTTTCGTGGAGAACCTCGGCGACCAGGTCCCGGACGGTGTCGACAACGGGCCCACCGACGACGCCGACGAGCCCGCGGACGGCCGCACCAGGACGCATTCGAGCATCAGCGAAGGCCTGAACGCGAACGACGACGAGCCGCCGGCCGTGCTCGACGAGAACCGGGACGGGTCGTAGACCTTCTCCTGGCCCGCCGCTGATGAAGCGCCGAGCCGCCTGCCGCACGGACCGGTGCGTTCGGCGCTTCGGCCTCCCCGGCGGGCTTGCCATGTGACGCAGGCCTCACTACGTTGCTACCTTCTTGTGCATCACACTCTCGCACTCGAGGAGCATCATGAGTAAGAAGCAGAGCGGATCCCATCGGCACGCTGACGTGCTGGTGACGGATCCGGACCTGCCCGCGGTCGCCGTCGACCCGCAGCAGGCAGAAGCAGAAGACCGCCGGTGGACGCCGGCGAAGATCGCCCTGTGGATCGGCATCGCCCTCGTGGGCGGGATCTCGTGGACCATGTTGGCCATCGTCCGGGGGGAGACGGTCAACGCCATCTGGTTCGTGTTCGCAGCTGTCTGCACCTACCTCATCGCCTACCGGTTCTACTCGAAGTTCATCGAGCGGAACCTGCTGAAGCCCGATGACCGGCGTGCCACTCCGGCCGAGTACAAGGCGGACGGGAAGGACTACGCCGCCACCGATCGCCGGGTGCTCTACGGCCACCACTTCGCCGCCATCGCAGGCGCCGGTCCGCTCGTCGGACCGGTTCTCGCCGCGCAGATGGGCTACCTGCCGGGAACCCTCTGGATCATCATCGGCGTCATCTTCGCCGGTGCCGTGCAGGACTACCTCGTGATGTTCTTCTCGATGCGTCGGGGCGGCCGCTCCCTCGGACAGATGGCTCGGGAGGAACTCGGCGTCATCGGCGGCACCGCTGCCCTGATCGCCACGCTCGCGATCATGATCATCATCGTCGCCATCCTGGCCCTGGTGGTCGTGAACGCGCTCGGAGAGAGTCCCTGGGGCGTCTTCTCCGTCTCGATGACCATCCCGATCGCCCTGTTCATGGGTGTCTATCTCCGCTACCTCCGGCCCGGCAAGGTCACCGAGGTCTCCATCATCGGCTTCCTGCTGCTCCTGCTCGCCATCGTCGCCGGTGGTTGGATCTCCGAGACCGCCTGGGGCGTGGAGCTCTTCACCCTCGATCGCGTCACCATCGCGTGGGGCATCATCATCTACGGTTTCATCGCCGCCGTCCTGCCGGTCTGGCTCCTGCTGGCGCCTCGCGACTACCTCTCCACCTTCATGAAGATCGGCACCATCGTCATGCTCGCCGTGGCGATCGTCATCACCCGGCCGGAGATCAGCGGACCCGCCGTGAGCGAGTACGCCACCACGGGTACCGGACCGGTCGTCGCGGGAACGCTCTTCCCGTTCCTGTTCGTCACCATCGCCTGCGGCGCCCTGTCCGGGTTCCACGCCCTGATCGCCTCCGGTACCACCCCGAAGATGATCGAGAAGGAGCGCCAGACCCGCTTCATCGGGTACGGCGGAATGCTGATGGAGTCCTTCGTGGCCATCATGGCGCTGGTTGCGGCACTGTCCATCGACCGCGGCATCTACTTCGCCATGAACTCCTCCGCGGCAGCCACCGGCGGCACCATCGAGGGCGCCGTGGCCTTCGTGAACGGCCTCGGCCTCGCGGGGGTCAATCTGACCCCTGAAGCACTCAGCACCATGGCCGCGAACGTGGGTGAGGAATCGGTGGTCTCCCGCACGGGCGGCGCACCGACCCTCGCCGTCGGTATCGCGCAGATCATGCAGGGAGTCTTCGGCGGTGCCGGGATGATGGCCTTCTGGTATCACTTCGCCATCATGTTCGAGGCGCTGTTCATCCTCACCGCGGTCGACGCCGGGACGCGCGTCGCGCGGTTCATGCTGCAGGACAGCATCGGCAACGTCGTCCCCCGCTTCCGCGACACCTCCTGGCGCGTCGGGGCATGGATCTGCACGGCCGTCATGGTGGCCGGGTGGGGAGCCATCCTCATCATGGGTGTGACCGACCCGCTCGGAGGCATCAATACGCTGTTCCCGCTGTTCGGTATCGCGAACCAGCTGCTCGCGGCCATCGCGCTCGCAGTGTGCATGGCCATCTGCGCGAAGCGGGGACTGTTCAGGTTCCTGTGGATCCCGGCTCTCCCGCTGGCGTTCGCGTCCGTGGTGACCATCACGGCGTCGTTCCAGAAGATCTTCTCCCCCGTTCCGAGCATCGGCTACTGGGCGCAGCACACCGCCTTCAAGGACGCCCTCGCCGCCGGCGAGGAGAGTTTCGGTACGGCGAAGACGGTGGAGGCCATGGAGGCGGTGGTCCGCAATACATTCATCCAGGGCACGCTGTCGATCTTCTTCGTGGTGCTCTCGATCATCGTCATCGCGACGGCCATCCTGGCGACCATCCGATCCTTCAGGAACGGGGGTGGCGAGGAGACCGAGGACGCACCTGTCGCATCGAGGATCTTCGCTCCTTCCGGTCTGATCGCCTCTCCTGCGGAGAAGGAGCTGGAGGCCGAGTGGAAGGCCCTCGCGCCGGAGAAGCGCCCGGCAAGGACGGGCCACTGATGACGGTCCCGCAGGTCCTGAACCGGGCGAGGGACGGTGCACGCGAGCTCGCCTGGGTGTTCAGGGGCATCATGGGGGAGAACGCCTACCAGGCATACCTCGACCACCACGGGCGCACGCACGCCGATGGACGTCCCATGACAGAGCGCGAGTTCTGGCGGGACAAGGCGGACCGGCAGGACGCCAATCCGGAGGGTCGCTGCTGCTAGGCGTAACCCGTCCCGACGAAGCCCGGCACCTCGAACGAGGTGCCGGGCTTCGTGCCGTCGCAGGGAGCAAGGCTGGATCCGCCGTGCCCGGCTCCGCACGGTTGTGGGAGCATAGCGTCATGACTGAACAGCCGCCCGCCAGTCCGTTCGATCCTGCCCCGCGAAGCGTGCCAACCAGCCCGCAGGTCCTTCCCGCGCACCCCGCCGAAGCACCCAAGGGGGACGACGGACGCCCTGCGACGCTCGCCGAACTCGTGGACGAGCCGGCGAAGGTCATGCGGATCGGCACCATGCTGAAGCAGCTGCTGGAAGAGGTTCGCTCGGCTCCGCTCGACGACGCGGGCCGCACCCGCCTGGCCTCCATCCACGAGCGCTCCGTCCGGGAACTCGAGGACGGTCTCGCACCGGAGCTGGTCGAGGAGCTGCACCGCATCAACCTTCCGTTCGAGGACGGCACGGTACCCACGGACGCGGAACTCCGGGTGGCGCAGGCGCAGCTCGTCGGGTGGCTGGAGGGGCTCTTCCACGGTATCCAGACGGCGCTCGCGGCTCAGCAGATGGCCAACCAGCAGCTGGCGGCCCGCCTCCAGCTCCGCCAGCTGCCTCCAGGCACCGTGATCGCGCCCGGCGTCGTCGTGGGCGAGGACGGCGAACCCCGGCGCACGCCCGCGGCGCCCCGGGCCGAGGCGTCCCCGGCGGACACCCACGGGCCCGGCCAGTACCTGTAACGCGTAGGTGGCATTCTTCGCAGCGGCGCGGCAGGGACGGAAGGACGACGCCGAGCTGGGCACGGGAGTATGGCGGCGCGCGCATGACCGGTTCCGCCGCGGTCTCGACCGCTACCACCAGATCCTCGAGGGCATCGAGGACGACGACGTCTACAACGAGCTCGTCGTCGTCGCCGACGAGCTCGGGGCGATGCTGCCACGCGTGCGTGCCATCTGCGTGAGTGCGCAGGCCTCTTCCCCGAGCACGGGACTCGACATCCCCGGTGCGCTCCTGCAGGTTCACCGGGCGCTGTCCCGCGCCGGCAACACCCTTGCTACCACGGCCGAGGCCGCCGCGATGACCAGGCTCGACGGCGAGCGGTGGGGCATCGCGTCCTCCGGGCTGGACAACGTACGCCGCCGCGCCCAGCTCGTGACGGAGGACGTCGAGGAAGCCGAGCGGGCGATGCCGGGGAATCCGTAGGGCGGGCGTCAGTAGAACAGGAGCGTGCTTCCGGGTTCGACGGCGATGTCCCAGATCTCGAGTTCCCGCCCGCCACAGGCGCCTCTCTCGCCGGTCGGCGTGCCGCTGATGAACGGCGCCGGCCGGTTCTCGTCGACGTAGGGGTACCCGCGCTCGTTGAGGACGGTGAGGATGCGATCATCGACGCCGGGGTCCCCGTCGGCGAAGGCGCGGCCGGGCTCACGCTGATAGGCGGAGAAGCCGTCCGGCCAGCGGAGGAGGACCGAGCGGCCGTTGAAGTCGAACCAGACGCAGGCAGACGTCCGTTCGGCAGCGCCCTGGAACGCACCGAGGAGGTTCTTCGGCAGGTTCTGCGCGTCGCGGCCCTCCTCGGGCCGGATACCGACGATCGATTCAGGGGCGAGGGACCCGGCATCCTCGTCCGTCGTGTCGAGTGTCAGTTCCCCGGCAGGGAGGGCGTCGATCGAGGTGCGCACCTCCTCCGGCAACGGTGCGGGATCGCCCGCGATCGTCGTCGCGGCCGGGGACCTCCGGTCCACGAGGTTCAGCACCGACCCGTCACCCTCGATCGGTCCGAGGAAGCCGTGCTCATTGCGGACGAGGAACATGAGCTGATCGGGAGGGAAGAAGTCCCGGCTGTAGGGCCGCTCGAGGGTACTCCTGCCGGTGACGTCGACGGCCAGGGTGTCCTCCTCCGGATCACCCTTGAGGATCTGTACCACCGACACCCCCCGCAGGATGCGAACCTCGCCGTCCACCAGCGTCGGCTCGATGGCTCCGGCAACCACGACGGCAACGACGTCGGCGAGGTCGAACAGGCGGGCGCTCTCCTCGGCGGGACCCGGTGCCGGGCGGGGAACCAGGGCGACGACGAGGGCAACCACGACGGCGAGCAGGCAGGCGGTCCCGACGATGACCTGCCCCCGGCGTCCAGCAGGCGCGCTGCGACCAGCCGGACCGCCGCCCGAGCCCTCCAGCGCGGGGTTCCCCTCCTCTTCCGACCTCAGGAGGAGTGCTCGGTCATCGGTGGCATCGTCCCTGCTGTCCGAAGCCGCCCCGTGGAGCTTCCTGCGACTCGCCGCGAGGTGATCCTCGGTGATCGCACGGGCGGGGTCGGCAGCCGACAGGAGCTGCGCGAGCCGTCCGGCCTGGTCCGTCGGCAGGGAACGCGCGCACATGACCTCCACCTGCTCGAGTCGACGGGGGTCCAGTCCGGACAGGCTCGCCGCATCCTGCCGCGACAGCCCGTCCCAGTAGTGCAGGAGCAGCAGTTCGCGATCCTCTGGGGCGAGCGACGCGAGGGCGGACCGGAGGATGGGGAAGTCCTCGACGCGCGGGGGAAGATCCGGGGGGAGGTAGCGCTCCAGCGCCGACCGGGCGGCGACCAGCACCGACGTGCGTGCCTCCGGTGCGGAGGCGGCTCGGACCGCTTCGGCAGCGGTGGCCGCGGACAGCTGCACGGACAGCGACCGCCGGAAAGCGTAGCGGTAGGCGGCGTCGTGCAGGGGGTCCTGCGCATCGCGCTCGCTCGGGTGCACGCTCACCCCCGTCGTCGGTCGTCGGCATCGGATCGATCCGGTGCCGGTGGTCTCCTCGATACCCCGCAGGCTGATAGTTGTCAGGGGACACAGAAATAAATGAGCAGGGTTCCCGGTTCCCGACTGTATGACTACATCACCACACCTTACGTTCAACGACGGCCACACCATCCCCCAACTCGGGTACGGAGTGTGGCAGGTCGAGGACACCGTTGCCGAGGACGTCGTCGGCAAGGCCTTCAAGGCCGGTTACCGTCACATCGACACCGCCAAGATCTACGGGAACGAAGCCGGCGTCGGACGGGCCATCGCGGCATCGGGCCTCAGCCACGACGACATGTTCATCACCACCAAGCTGTGGAACGCGGACCAGGGCTACGACAGCACCCTGAAGGCGTTCGACGAGTCCATGGAGCGCCTCGGCCTCGAGACGCTGGACCTCTACCTCATCCACTGGCTGCAGCCCAAGCAGGGCAAGTACGTCGACACCTGGAAGGCCTTCGTCGAACTGCAGAAGCAGGGTCGCGTGAAGAGCATCGGTGTCTCGAACTTCACGGTGGAGGCGTTGAACGAGATCATCGACGCCACCGGAGTGGTGCCCGTCATCAACCAGGTCGAGACGCACCCCTACCTGAACCAGTCCGAGCTCCGCGCCTACGAGGCCGAGAAGGGCATCCTGCACGAGTCGTGGTCGCCCCTCGGGTCCGGTAAGGGACTGCTCGAGGACGCCGTGCTGCAGGACATCGCCGCCAAGCGCAACGCGACACCCGCGCAGGTCGTCCTGGCGTGGCATCTCGCACTCGGCAACGTCGTCATCCCGAAGTCGGTCACGGAGTCGCGCATCGTCGAGAACTGGGGATCACTCGATGTGACGCTCGAGGACGAGGACATCGACGCCATCAATGGTCTGGACAAGGGTCCGGCCGGGCGCATCGGCGCAGATCCGGCGACGTCCGACTTCGCCTAGGAGACCTGCCGACAGTTCCTGCCGGCTATCCACGAAGAGCCGCCCGGCACTGCCGGGCGGCTCTTCGTCTGTCCGGGTGCGCTCAGGCGGCCTGGGCCAGGGCCGCCCGGAGCGG
>JASLAA010000028.1 GCA_030147325.1 Arthrobacter sp.
GGCAGCACCGCCGGTACCACAGGGGGGCCGCAGCCGAAGGGCTGCGGCCCCCCTGTCCCGTCCCGGTCCATGCCACGCATCCCCCGGGTAGATTGAGCAGCATGGCTGTGACACTCGTGTGGTTCCGCGACGACCTCCGCATCTCCGACAACCCGGCGCTCGCGGCAGCGGCGGAGAGCGGGGACGACGTCGTCGCCTGCTACGTCCTCGACGACGAGACCGACGGCATCCGCCCGCTGGGAGGCGCGTCCCGATGGTGGCTGCATCATTCCCTCGCCTCCCTCCAGGCGTCGCTGACGGAGCTCGGGGTGCCACTCGTGCTCCGGCGCGGCGCAGCGGCGCAGGTCCTCCCCCAGCTGGTCCGCGAATCATCCGCCGAGGCTGTCCTCTGGAACCGCCGGTACGGGCTGGCCGAGCGGACGACCGACGCCGCACTCAAGGCGACCTTCGCCGACCAGGGCGTCGAGGCGACCAGCTACCAGGCGAACCTGATGTACGAACCGTGGGAGGTCACCTCAGGGTCCGGGGAGGCCTACAAGGTCTTCACGCCCTTCTGGAGGGCGTGCCTGGCGTCCCGCACTCCCCGGCGGCCCCTCCCGGCGCCGGAGGCGCTCCGGGGGCCGCGCCTGGCCTCCGACGACCTCGAGGCGTGGGCGCTGCTGCCGACCGCACCCGATTGGGCACAGGGGCTCAGGGAGACGTGGACACCGGGCGAGGAGGGGGCGCATGCGCGGCTCGACGACTTCCTGGACCGGGCCCACGGCTACAAGGACAACCGCGACCTGCCGGGCGTGCACGGGACGAGCATGCTCTCTCCCCACCTGCGATTCGGCGAGATCAGCCCGTTCGAGGTCTGGCATGCCGCCCAGGACTCGAAGGACAGTTCCACCGCGGAGGACATCCGCGTCTTCGGTTCCGAACTGGGCTGGCGCGAATTCAGCTGGCAGCTGCTCTACTTCAATCCCGAACTCGCAACGGTCAACTACCGGCCGGAATTCGACGCGTTCACCTGGGAGAGCTCGACGGAGTCGGAACTCAGGGCCTGGCAGCGCGGCCGGACCGGCTACCCGCTGGTGGACGCCGGCATGCGGCAGATGTGGGACATCGGCTGGATGCATAATCGGGTGCGGATGGCGACGGCGTCGTTCCTCATCAAGAACCTCATGATCGACTGGCGCATCGGCGAGAAGTGGTTCTGGGACTGCCTGGTCGATGCCGACGCCGCCAGCAACGCCGCGAGCTGGCAGTGGGTCGCCGGGTCGGGCGCGGATGCCAGTCCCTACTTCCGGATCTTCAATCCGGTCCTGCAGAGCAAGAAGTTCGACCCCCAGGGCACCTACCTCGTGCGGTTCGTCCCCGAACTGGCCGACGCCGAGAACATCCACGAACCGTGGAAGGGCGCCGCCCCGAACTACCCGGCACCCGTCGTCGACCTCAAGGAGAGCCGGACACGGGCGCTGAGCGCGTACAAGGCGCTGTCCGACAGGTAGGACGTCCGCCCCCGGGAGGGCGCGGGCCAGGCCCCCCGTCCGGGAGCAGGACCGTGCTGCGTCAGGACGGGTACGACACAAAAGATCCGGCCCACCATCTGGTGGACCGGATCTTTATCCGTTGCGGGGACAGGATTTGAACCTGTGACCTCTGGGTTATGAGCCCAGCGAGCTACCGAACTGCTCCACCCCGCGGCGTGTAACTAACGTTACCGGCCGCGGGGCCAGGAGGCAAATCGAGCGGACGCCCGACCCGCCGGACCTACTCTGCCGTACCTCCCGAAACGCGCTCCTCGGCGTCCAGTGCCCGCTGGAGTGCGTCCTGGAGCCTCTCCTGGGACTCGCCGTAGGCAGCGAAGTCGCCTGTGGCGAGGGCCTCGTTACCCTCCTGGATCGCGGTGTTCGCGTCCTGGAGCGCGGTGCGGAGGTCTGCTGCAGGATCGCCCGTGGTTCCACCGGGAGTTCCTGCCTGTGACGGGGTCGGAGAGGGCGACGGCGTCGAGCCCTCGTCCGCGCCTTCCGCCGGCGGTGCCGCAGGATCCTCAGGAGTCGCGCCGACGTTGTCCTCGTCGCCCGTCGTCGCTCCGGAGTTGCCGCCGAACACCTGATCGAGTGCTTCCGCGAGAGTCGGTGCGAAACCGACGTTCTCGCCGAAGCTCACCAGGACCCGGCGTAGGACCGGGAAGGACGAACTACCCGATGACTGGACGTACACCGGCTGGACGTAGGCGATACCGCCACCGATGGGCAGCGTCAGCAGGTTGCCGTTGATGACTTCCGAAGCACCCTGACGCAGCAGGTTGAGCTCCTGCGAGACGGTGGTGTCCGAGTTGAACAGGTTCTGCGCCTGTCCCGGCCCGACCACGGAGTCCTGACCCGAGCTGTCGAGCAGGGTCAGCTTGCCGTAGTTCTCGCTCTTCACACCGTCCTCCCCCGTTCCCGCATCACCGTTGGCCGCGAGGAAGCCGTACAGCACGTTCCTCGGCGTCTGCCCGGCCGGCACGTACGGGATGTACGGCGTCGTCAGGGAGAAGGCGGCCTCCTCCTGGTCGGGCATCTGCAGCGTCAGGTAGAACGGCGGCTGCCGCGGTGTCGTCGCCGTGGTGGCACCGTCCGACGCAGCTCCGGGATCGGCCGGTACGCTCCAGGCCTCGCTGTTGTTGAAGAACTCGAGCGTCGTGGTGACGTGGTAGCGCGCCAGCAGCTCACGCTGGACCTTGAAGAGGTCCTCCGGATAGCGCACGTGAGCCATGAGGTCGGCCGACATCTCGCTGTAGGGCGAGAGCGACGACGGGTAGACCTTCTGCCAGGATTTCAGCACCGGGTCCTGGTCGTCCCAGGCGAAGAGCTTGACCGACCCGTCGTAGGCGTCGACGGTGGCCTTGACCGCGTTGCGGATGTAGTTGATCCGCTCGGCGGGGAGCGCCGTCGCGAGGCCCTCGGCCGTCTGTGAGTCCTGAGTGGCCGATTCCAGTTCCTGCTGCTGCGAGTAGGGGAAGTTGGCGCTGGTCGTGTACCCGTCGATGATCCACTTGACGCGGCCGTCGACGATGGCGGGGTAGCTGTTGCCGTCCAGGGTGAGGTACGGGGCGACCTTGCGCACCCGCTCCACGGGATCGCGGTCGTAGAGGATCTGCGACTCGGCGTTGACCTGGTCGGACAGCAGCAGATCGGTGGACTGGAACTTCAGCGCGTAGACCAGCCGGTTGAATGCGTTGCCGACGTCGGGTCCGCCCGAGCCGTCGAACGTCGTCCTCGACTCGGTGTCGGAGTTCTCGTCCTGCGGGCGGTCGATCTCCGCCGGTTCCTGCCCTTCCGGTGCTCCCACGACCGAGTACTCCGGGGAGTCCTCGCCGAAGTAGATCCGCGGTTCGTAGGTCGACTCGTCTCCGAGCACACCGGTCGAAGGGATGCCCGACTGCAGGAATTCCGGCCGGCCGTCCGGCTGTACCGTCGATCCCGCTGCAGCGACGACGCCGTAGCCGTGCGTGTAGAAGGCGTGTTCGTTGACCCAGCCCTCCGGGACGCCGTCCGTGTCGAGCTCGCGCACCGCGATGACGGTGTCCTGGATCTCGCCGTCGATCTCGTAGCGGTCGACGTTGAGCGTCTCGGGGAACTGGTAGTACTGGCGGAACTGCTGGAGTTGGCTGAAGGCGTCCGACACGAGGTTCGGGTCGAGCAGACGGATGTTCGCCGTGGTCTCGCCGTCGCTGTTCAGTGCGCCCGCCTGCGGGTTCGCCTCGGGCGTGTAGTTGGCGGTCTCCACCTGGTCGAGCCCGTAGGCCTGACGGGTCAGGTCGATGTTCCGGTCGATGAATTCACCCTCGGCGCTGAGCTGGGACGGATCCACCTGGAAACGCTGCACGACGGCTGGGTAGACGCCGCCCGCGAGGAGGGCCGTGATGATCAGCATCGCGGTTCCGATCAGGGGGAGGCGCCAGCGGCCGATGAACGCCGAAGCGACGAACAGCACCGCGACGATGACGGCCGCGACGGCGAGGATGGCCTTCGTGGGGATGACGGCGTTGACGTCCGTGTACAGCGCGCCTGCCCAGGTGTCCTGGTTCAGCAGGGTGTCGTAGCGGTCGAGCCAGTAGTTGACACCCTGCAGCACGAGGAACAGTGCCGCGACGACGGCGATCTGGACGCGGGCGGCCTTCGTGGTGAACAGGCCCTTCTCCTCGAGGCGGATCCCACCGTAGAGGTAGTGCGTGAGGATCGTCGCGATGGCGCTGATGATGACCACGCTGATGAGGAATCCGGTGACGAAGCTGAGGAACGGCAGCGTGAACATGTAGAACGCGTAGTCGAGGCCGAACTGCGGGTCCTCCGCTCCGAACTGCTCCTGGTTGAGGAAGAGGAGCACCTGCTGCCACTGCGAGGAGGCTGCCGTACCGGCGAAGGCACCGAGCACGACGGGGATTCCGAGCATGAGCAGGCGGCGGATGGGTTCGAGCTGCGCCTGGTACCGGTTGAGGTTGTCCTGGATCGCACTGTCCGGGGCGTAGATCGGCCGGCTGCGGAAGGCGATGCGGAGACTGAAGAAGACGGCCGACGCCATCACGAGGAACGCGACGAGGAAGAGGGCTATCCGCGACAGGTTCTCCGTGACGAAGACCTCGAGGAATCCGAGCTGGTTGTACCAGAGGACGTCCGCGTACACCTGGGAGAGGTAGACGAAAGCGATGACGATCACCGCCACGACGATGATGGTCGGAATCAGCGGACTCCGGCGCCGATTTGCTGCTGCACGTGCTGGGCTCGGCCTACTGCCGAACGGACGGTCTGGTCCGGATGTCACATCTACCTCATCGTTGGCTGCTACGGATCACGTCGGCCGGATCCCATGGATGATCGGCCCGGTGCGGGCAGACGACACGCTGGGATCACGCTCTTCGTGATTTCATTCTGCCCTGTGCACGCTCGGCGCGACCAATTAGGTTCCCGCCCAGAGCGCCCCCGCCCACGATCGTCACCCAACTGTGTCTTCCGTCCCGCGACCGACGGGTGACGGAGGCCGGGTCCTCCTGTGGTGCGCCTGAGGAAGGGGACGTCAGCAGGAGGGCAGCCCGGCGGCGCTGCCGCCCGATCCGAGCGTACGAACAGCCTCCACTGCCTGATCCAGCGCCTCGACCTTGACGACGGTGAGCCCGTCCGGGATGTTGCCCACCACTTCGGGGCAGTTGTCCGCCGGAGCGAGGAAGAACTCGGCCCCACCCGAACGCGCTCCGACGAGCTTCTGCGCGATTCCCCCGATGGGCCCGATCTCGCCTGCCGAGTCGATCGTCCCGGTTCCCGCGAAGTGCCGACCCCCTGTCAGGTCACCCTCCGACAGGGTGTCGACGATGCCGAGCGCGAACATCGTGCCCGCTGAAGGACCACCCACGTTGTCGAGCTGGATGGTCACGTCGAAGGGGAAGTCGAAGGAGGAGGCCAGCAGGACTCCCAGCTGGTAGTCGCCCTCCGCGGATCTCCCGGGCGTGACGGTGACCTCGGCAGGAGCGCCGTCCCGCACGATGGACAGGGACGCCGGGGATCCGCTGCCGCCGGCCAGGGCGGAGCGGACCGTCCCGATGTCCGTGATGTCCTCACCGTCGATGGCGCGCAGGATGTCCCCCTCCTCGAGCACCCCCTCGGAAGCGGAATCCGGGGCGAGTTGCGCGACGGACAGCTCCTCCGTGTAGTCGATGCCCTCGTGGGTCAGGGCCGCGGCGATCGCCGCCTCCTGCGACGACGTCATCGCGACGGTGTTCTGCTCCTGCACCTGGGACGACGTCGTCCCCTCCGGATAGACCAGCTGCTCGGGAAGAATGTCCTCGTTCGGGTTCAGCCACGCCCGGAACGTGTCCAGCACGTTGACCTGTCCGTTCGGTCCTCCGCTGACGAACACGGTGGTGAGGTCCAGCTCGCCCTGCGGCGGGAAGCTCTCCCGACCCTCGATCTGGATCAGGGGCTGACCATCGACCTCCCCGATGGTGTTGAAGGTCGGGCCCGGCGATTCGATCACGTAGGGCGACGGCAGGAGGACAGTGGTCACGCACAGCGCGAGCGCGAGTCCACCGGAGACGGCCATCGCGCGGAAACGCGGATCCCTCGGCCGGGTCGGCTCCCCGGGGTTGTAGGTCTCGGCGTGGACAGGGTGCGTCACGGGACTTCTCTCTGTAGGTCGCGGCGGCGGAAGGCGGTGTCAACGCACCGTGCCGGCACACCAAGAGTAGACGCTCGAACCGACAGCATCGCGGGTGGATCACCGGCGCCGGACCGGGCTCGCCGCTCGATCGGCACCCTCCCCCGCGGACGGACACGCCGTCGTGCCGGGCTTTGCCCTCAGCGAACGACGGACGGCGGGAGGGACACCGGCCATGGCGGACCGGTAGCGTGATCCCCACAGCCGGCAGGGTGGCGTCGCCTTCCCGCCCGGACCCGCCAAGCTACTCCCAGGACCGGTGGTATCAGTGACCAACCCCTCCAATCCCTCGAACAGCGATGACGACACACCCCAGGACCCGCTGTCGGAAATGCTGTCGAAGATGTTCGGCGGCGGGGCCGGCGGCTTCGATCCGCAGGAGATTGCCAAGGCGGCGGGCCTGCCCTCCGATCCGGCGGCGATGGCCATGATCATGCAGCAGGTCCAGGCGATGTTCTCCACCCAGAGCGAGGGGCCGGTGAACTGGCAGATGGCGCACGAGCAGGCGCGTCGCGTCGCGGCCTCCGGCAGCGACCCTTCGGTCTCCTCCCTCCAGCGACGCAGTGTCGACGAGTCGCTGAAGATCGCCGAGCTCTGGCTCGACCCCGTCACGGATTTCCCCAGCACAGGTCAGCTCGGTAGGGCATGGTCCCGCGCGGAATGGGTCGAGGCGACCATGCCGACGTGGCGACGCCTCACCGAGCCCGTCGCGACCAGTATCGCTAAGGCGCTGTCCGACGTCATCTCGGAGCAGCTGCCCGAGGAGATGAAGTCGATGATGGGCATGATGGGCGGGCCGGCCTCCATGCTGCAGAACGTCGGCGGTGCCATGTTCGGGATGCAGCTCGGACAGGCCGTCGGTGCCCTCTCCAAGGACGTCGTGGGCTCCACGGACATCGGTGTCCCGCTCGCCGACGGCCGGATGGCCCTGCTGCCTGCGAATGTCGCCGCCTTCGGGGAGGGCCTCGACGTCCCCGAGCAGGAGGTACAGCTCTTCCTGGCCGTCCGCGAAGCCGCCCACGTGCGGCTGTTCACGCACATCCCCTGGCTGACGGGGCATCTGCTCGGCAGCATCGAGCGTTACGCCCGCGGGATCCACATCGACATGGGCAAGATCGAGGAAGCAGCACGGGATATCGATCCCACCAATCCGGAGAGCCTGCAGGGCGCGTTGTCCCAGGGTGTCTTCATGCCCGAGCGGACGCCGGAGCAGGATGCCGCCCTCGTCCGTCTCGAGACCACGCTCGCCCTCGTGGAGGGCTGGGTCGACGAGATGACGGCGGCCGCAGCCGCCAACCTCCCGTCGGCGGGAGCCTTGCGGGAGATGGTACGTCGCCGTCGTGCAACGGGCGGACCGGCCGAGCATGCCTTCGCATCCCTCGTCGGGCTCGAACTGAGGCCGCGGAGACTGCGTGACGCTGCCGCCCTGTGGTCGCACCTGACGGAGGAGCGCGGGATCGACGGCCGGGACGCCCTGTGGCAGCACCCGGATCTCCTGCCGACCGCCGAGGACCTCGACGATCCCGCCGGCTTCTCCGGGCGTCGCAAACTCATCGAGTCATCGGGCGCCGACGTCGACGCCGCGCTCGAGCGGCTGCTGTCCGGGGGCTTCGAGCCCCAGGCGGAGGAAAGCGGGACCGACGGGGACCTGGACGGGACCGCCCACGACACCCCGGAGGTGCCCGGGCCGGAGGCGAACGGGAACGACACCACCCCGGACGGAGACGACGACGGCGGATCGGCCGGCGACACGTCCCGCTGACGCTCGGGGCCTCAGAGGTCCTCCTGACCGCCCGTCAGGTTGCGCTGCGCGGCGAACGCTGCCCCGTCGAGGAAAGCCCTGGCCGTGGCGGTGGCCGGGTAGGGCGTGAGCAGGGCCCAGAAGGCCGCATTATGCGAGGGCTCGATCAGGTGGGCCATCTCGTGGAGGATCACGTAGTCGACGACCCACTCGGGCATGCCCTGAAGCTTGTGGGACAGCCGGATGGAACGGTGCGCCGGGGTGGCCGATGCCCAACGGGAGTTCTGGTTCGTCACCCAGCGAATGCTGTCGGGCCGGCCCCTGCCCGCGAGGTACCGGCGGGACAGCACCTGCGCCCGCTGCACCAGCACTGATGCGGCGTCGTCGTCGAGCAGGGGCTGCGCCTCATGTTTGGCGGACATGCGCTCCACCATCCGCTCCACCCAGTGTCGTTCCTGCCCTGCGGTGAAGTGCGCCGGGATGGAGACCCGGATGACGCCGTCCCGGATGTCCGCACTCACGGTCCGTTTGCGCCGTGCCGACCGCCGTACCTCGACCGGCAACCGGGCCGGGGGCATCGGTCGGTCCGGGTCAGGAGTTGTCACTGATGATCTCGAGGACCGCGGCGCCGTACCGCTCGAGTTTGGCGGAACCGATGCCGGCCAGCTCACCGAGCTCCTCGAGCGTCTGCGGCCGTGCCTCCGCGACCGCGACGAGGGTGGCGTCCGTGAAGATCACGAAGGCAGGGACATCCTTCTCGCGGGCCTCCCCGAGCCGCCATGCGCGGAGCGCCTCGAAGGTCTCCTCCTGGTAGCTCACCGGACAATCGGCGCACCGGCCGATCTTCCGCTCCGACCCGGTCAGCAGCGGCCGCTTGCAGATCCGGCACACTACGGGTCCGGCAGCTTTCCGCGCCGCCTTCGCCCGGGGCTGACGGAACGAGGCCTGGCCCGCCGTCGCCGGCCGCAGGGCGTCCAGGAAGCGTGAGGGCTTGCGATTCGCCCGTCCTCCCGGCGAGCGCGAGGTGGACCAGGACATCGCGAGGTGGACACGCGCCCGGGTGATGCCGACGTACAGGAGCCGACGCTCCTCGTCGACGGCTTCCTGCGTGTCGGCGAACGAGATCGGCATGAGCCCTTCGCTCAGGCCCACCAGGAACACTGCGTCCCACTCGAGACCTTTCGCCGAGTGCAGCGACGCGAGGGTGACACCCTGCACCGTTGGCGCGTGCTGCGAGGCGGCACGCTCCTCGAGTTCCGCGACGAAGAGCTGCAGGGTGAAGGTATCAGCCCCCCGCACGCGGTTGAGCTCGTCGGCCAGGCCGACGAGTGCGGCGAGCGACTCCCACTTCTCACGGACCGCGCCGGAATTCTGCGGTGCAACGGCGGTGTAGCCCAGGGACGCCAGGACATCGCGTACCTGCTGCGGGACGTCCTCGTCCCCCTGCGTCCTCGCGGCGGCACGGAGCTGCAGCAGGGCGTCGCGGACCTCCCGCCGCTGGAAGAACCGTTCACCTCCCCGCAACTGGTAGCCGATTCCGGCACTCGCCAGGGCCTGCTCGTAGGCTTCGGACTGGCCGTTCGTGCGGTAGAGGATGGCGATCTCGCTCGCCTTCACGCCCTGATCGAGGAGCACCCCGATGCGGCGCGCGCACTCCGCCGCCTCCGCCTCGTCATCGCTGCACTCGGTGAAGACGGGCTCCGGACCGGCGGGACGCTGGGCGATCAGCTCCAGCGGTGCCGACCAGGTGGTACCCACCGCCCGGCTGTCGGTCTGACTGCCCCTCGCCGCGAGCAGGGTGTTGGCAGCCCGGACCACCTGCGGGGTGGATCGGTAGTCGCGCACCAGCTTCACCACCTGCGCACCCTCGTACCGCTTGGTGAAATCGAGCAGGTGACGCGACGTCGCACCGGTGAACGAGTAGATCGTCTGGCTGGCATCACCGACGACGCAGAGCTCCCTCCGCTCGCCGAGCCACAGGTCGAGGAGCCGTTGCTGGAGCGGCGAGACGTCCTGGTACTCGTCCACCACGAAATGGCGGTACTGGGCC
The DNA here is from genome assembly GCA_030147325.1 of Arthrobacter sp. GTDB lineage: Bacteria > Actinomycetota > Actinomycetes > Actinomycetales > Micrococcaceae > Arthrobacter_D. Next base: position 9,969 of record JASLAA010000028.1, read on the forward strand.
CGGACCGTCGCCGCGACCTTCTCGTCCTCCTCGAGGATGGCCACCGTCGTCAGCAGGACGTCCTCGAAGTCGATCAGGTTGCGGTCGATCTTCAGGTCCTCGTAGGCCGAGAAGATCCGCGAGACCGTGATGAGGTCCATCCCCGCCGGCTCTGCCCGCCCGGCGGCTGCCGCGGCGTACGCGTCAGGTGTGAGCATCGAGACCTTGGCCCACTCGATCTCCGCGGCGACGTCCCGGATGGCAGCCCTGTCGGTCGACAGGCGCAGGCGCCGCGCCGACTCCGCGATCAGCTGCGCCTTGTGATCGACCAGCGCCGGCAGAGGCCCTCCGACGGCCTGCGGCCAGAAGTACTGCAACTGCCGCAGGGCTGCGGCATGGAAGGTGCGCGCCTGCACGCCGCCGGCCCCGAGGTCGCGGAGGCGCGTTCGCATCTCGGCCGCGGCGCGGGCCGTGAACGTCACGGCAAGCACCTGCTGCGGTTTGTAGACGCCGGTGTGCACGCCGTAGGCGATGCGGTGGGTGATGGCCCGGGTCTTGCCCGTGCCCGCGCCCGCCAGGACGCAGAGCGGGCCGGCGAGGCTGTTGGCCACGGTCCGCTGTTCGTCGTCGAGCCCCTCGAGGATGCTCTCCTCGAGCAGTAGTCCGGACACTAGGGACGCGCCTCCGACGGCTCCTCGTCCAGGGGACCGCCGTACCAGCGCTCGATGAGCGCGCGGGCGATGGACACTCCACCCGCGACGGCGATCGTCCCGTCGCGCACCTCGGTGAAGAGCTGCTCACGGGTGAACCAGCGCAGGGACCGCATCTCCTCACGGTCGGGTACCGCGTCCGTGGTTGCCGCGCGCGCGGTGAAGCCCAGCATCAGCGATGCGGGGAAGGGCCAGGGCTGCGACCCGAGGTAGCGGGGAGAGTCCACCTCGATGCCCGCTTCCTCCCCGACCTCGCGCACGACGGCGGCCTCGAGGGATTCGCCCGGTTCGACGAACCCGGCGAGGGTCGAGAACCGGTCCTCGGGCCAGGCGACGGCCGAACCCAGCAGGAGTCGGTCGTCGTCGTCGATCACGGACACGATGATCGCGGCGTCCGTCCGGGGGTAGTGCTGTGACTGGTCACGTGGGCACTGCCGGACCCACCCGGCGTCGCGCACCGTGGTCGCGGCGCCGCACCGGGGGCAGTGGGTGTGCGTCGCATGCCAGTTAGCGATGGCCGCGCCCTCGACGAACAGACCGGCGTCGCGGGCGTCCAGCGATGCCGCGATCTCCCTCAGACCCAGCCACTGCTCGGCAGGTGCCACGGCGGGATCCACCTGCGGGAGGACTGCCAGGACGATGCGGTGGCCCGCCTCCACTGCACCCTCGTTCACGCGGCCGAGGTAGACGAGCAACGCGGGGCGCTCGATGTCCGCGGGCGACACCAGCCGCAGTGCCGTACCGTCCACCGGAGCCTTACCGCCGGCCAGTGGCAGCACCCGGGTGTCCGCAGCTCCCCAGAGCGTCTCCAGGAAGTTCTCGTCAGTCCTCACGACCCCGTCGCGGTCGGAATCCGCGCGCGACAGCGGCAGCGATCCGAGGGGAGGCAGCACGAGGGTACGAAGGGGACTGGTCATGCTTCTACGGTACGTTCTCGCTCTCCCAAAACACATTCTGCGGGAGGCTGGTGGAGGAGGAGTGCAGCCTGGGAACACGCCGTGCATCTGGCGACTCGCCGGACCGGAACGGAGCGGGCGGAACAGGAACGCCCTACGGTGGAGCTTGTGAAACGGACACCCATGGAACTTGCCGCCATCGCCAGCGCCGCAGTACCTGGCCTGGCTCCGACGGGAGTCGCCGGCGCTCCGGACGATGCCGCCGACTTCGACTCCGCCCTGCTGGTCGACGACGCCGGCAAGCAGTGGCGAGTGCGCTCCCCGAAACATGCCGAAGCGAGCATGCGGCTCGAGACCGAGCTTCAGGCCCTGCGTGCCTTCACCCCTGCCGTGAAGGCGGAACTGCCCTTCCTCATCCCCCACATGGCCGGCAGCGTCCGCCAGGGAGAGCTCAGCACCTTCGTCTACTCACACCTCACCGGAACGACGCGCTCGCTCCACGCGCTGGCCTCTGGAGGCCGTTCGATGGCGCAGGAGCTGGGTCGCGTGCTCGCCGCCATCCATGAACTGCCCCAGGACATGGTGCAGCGCGCCGACCTGCCCAGTTATGAAGCGAACGAATACCGCCAGCGCAAGCTGAACGAACTCGACCAGGCTGCGACCACCGGGAAGATCCCGCCGATCCTGCTGCGCCGCTGGGAGCGTGCGCTCGAGGACGTGACCCTGTGGCGTTTCGTCCCGACCGTCGTCCATGGCGACCTCCACGAGGACCATCTCCTCGTCGCGGCCGACAGGGTCTCCGCCGTGACCGGCTGGACCGACCTGAGCATCGGGGACCCGGCGGAGGACTTCGCCTGGCTCGCTGCCGCGGAGGACACCTCCTTCGTCGAGGCCGTCCACGCCTCCTACGCGACGGCTCGTTCGACCGCCGTCGATCCCCACCTGTCCCGCCGAGCCGCGCTCGCGGCCGAGTTCGCGCTGGCGCAGTGGCTGGTGCGCGGGGTCGCCCTCGAGGACGCTGCGATGATCTCGGAGGCGGAGGACATGCTGGCCACGCTCGGGGCGGATGTCGAGACGATCGAGCGCGAGCAGCAGGAAGCCGCCGAACGTGCACGGCAGGCCGATGAGGAGCGCCGCGAATGGGGCGACGAACTGGGAGTGGATCCTGCTGACGGCGATCTGCTCGACGACACACCCGGTCACACCGCGGAGGACATGGGGTACGACGCCGGGTACGGGGCGGACCCGACTGGTCCGACGGGTCCGGCACCGCAGGGCGACGAGCGGGGGGACTCCCCCGCTCCGCGTGCCCTCGCCGCCGATATCGCCGGCGCCCGCGGCGACCACCAGGTCGATCCCGACAGGGCGGAGCCGGACTCGGACCGTCGAACGGGCAGTCACGCGGTCGGTTCGGGCAGGTCCGTCGATCGGAGCCGTCAGCACCTCACGGGCGGCACAGCTCAGCGGGAGCCATCGGTCGGCGCGACCAACGGTCGCGGTGGCGACGCGTACGGCGACGTCCCCGGGCGCGAGCGCGGTGCCGACGGACCGGGCCAGACCTCCGGTCCGTCGCCCGCGTACACCCGCCTGACGGCCGGACGGCAGCAGTCGTCCTCGAAGGTCACGCTGCTGAGGAGTGGGGCGGCCACGGAGTCCCGGGATGACGTGGCGACCTCGGCGCTGCCCATCGTCTCCTTCGGACGCTGACCAGCTCGGGGCGGACGGCCGCGGAACCGTCATCCTTGCTGGAACCACGACCCCGGATGGCTGCGGCACGTCCTCTCCCCGCCGACCTGCGGCGACGCAGCAGCGGCAACGCCGCAGCACCGGATCGCTGCTCCGGGTGCCGCCGCCCGGCCGGACACCAGGGCAGCCGGCCGGGTGACGCTCAGGGACCCGCTGCGGAGATGATCCGTTCGAGTTCCGCGCTACCGGCGAGGTCGTGCGGCCGGACCACCAGATTGTCGCCCACGTAGAAGAAGGCAGCCCGCACCAGATCGAGTGGCACGTCTTTCAGCCGTGACCACGCGAGTCGGTAGACAGCGAGCTGTACGGCCTTCGCCGCCCGGCGGTCAGGGGCGGGAGGCCGGCCCGTCTTCCAGTCGATCAGGTCCCATCCTCCGTCGGCGTCCCTGAAGACGGCGTCGATGCGACCGCGGACCACGGTGCCGCCGATCCTCGTCTCGATGGGAACCTCGATGGCGGCCGGCTCGCGCAGCGCCCACTCGGACTGCTCGAAGATCTCCGCCATCTCGCGCAGGCCGAGTGTCTCGTCGACGTGGGCGTCGGCGCCGCCGGGGTACTCGCCGAGGTCGAGCATCCCGCCCGACCCGTAGAATTCCTCGATCCAGGCGTGGAAGGCGGTCCCCTTGCGGGCGGCGGTTCCCGGACGTCGAGGAACCGGCCGACGCAGTTGCTGCATGACGGCAGCGGCGTCCTCCCCCAGTTCGACCAGCGTCGAGGCGGAGATGTGCGCTGGAAGGGCGAGGGGCATCCGCTGGCGTTCGCGGACCTGACGGGCCAGTGCGAGTCTGACCTCCCGACCCCAGCGACCGTCGTCGACGTCGATCCCGAGGGCCGGTGCGGCCGCCTGCTCGAGCACGGCCCGGGCGGCCCCCTCCAGCGTGGGGCGACGGGTACCGAGCGGATCGACGGGCCAGACGGCTCGCTCCGGACTGGCATTCGCCGGGTTCGTGTCACCCACCCGCTCCGGGTCGATCCAGTGCGGGCTGCTGAAGCCTTCGGTCCCCGCCTCCGCGAGCGACCGTAGATCCGACAGGTACGGCGAGGGTCCGGCTGGTCTCGACCGTCCTCCACCCCAGGCTGACGACGTACAGACGAGAGCATGCTTCGCGCGGGTGAAGGCGACATAGGCCAGCCGACGCTCCTCCCGCTCCGTGTGGGCCCGCGCCTCGTCCGTGAAGACCTTCTCGCTCACCAGCCATTCCTTCTGGTCCTGCTGCTCCCAATCCCACTGCGGCAGTTCGGGCGCGTCCCCCCGCAGGGGCCAGGGGATCGACGCGTGACCGCTGCTCCATCGGGAGTCCTTGCCGCTGGGGAAGGAGCCCTCATTGAGTCCGGGAACGAACACGACGTCCCACTCGAGGCCCTTCGAAGCGTGCACCGTCAGCAGCTGCACCGCGTCCCGGCTCGCTTCGAGTTGCGTCACGGGAAGGCCGTCCTCCTCCTGGTCGGCGGCCTCGAGCCAGGCGAGGAAGGTCGGCAGATCGACCCGCTCGGCGCTCGAGACGAACCCGGCGACGGCGTCCGTGAAGGCGTCGAGGTTCCGACGGGCCTCGTGGATGCTCACGCCCGGCTTCGCCGCCACCTCGATGTCCAGGAGCATGGTCCGCTCGACCTCGCCGATCATCGTGCCGAGGTCGTCGCCGACGAAACCGCGCAGTATCCGCAGCTCCTGCCTCAGCGCATCGAGCCGTCGGCGAGCCGCCTCTCCGAGGGACCTGCCCGCCGAGGACACCCAGTCGGGCGGCGGCAGGTAGTCCACTGCCTCGACCAGGCTCCCGGCCTCGGCGAGGTCCGGGGCCACGACGGCGTCCCTGCTCTGGTCGTCGTCGAGCTCGTCCCGCAGGCCCCGGCCGCGTCGGACCATCGCCTCGCGTGTCCGCGCGAGTTGCCGCGACCAGTCACCGAGCGCCATCAGGTCGGCCGGTCCCAGCCGCCACCTCGCTCCGGCCAAGAGCCTCAGCATGGAGTCCGAACGGTCGGGGTCGCCGAGTACCCGCAGGGTGGCGAGCAGGTCGACGATCTCGGGAGTCCTCAGCAAACCGCCGAGACCGACCACCTGTACAGGGACTCCCGCTCGTTCCAGCTCGCGTCTGATGGGATCGAACTGCTTCCGCCCCCGGCAGAGGACGGCCATCGTCGGTCGCAGCGGGAGACCGTCGGCGTCCCGCTCGAAACTGCGCCGGCGCTGACGCAGGACTTCCCGGGCGACGGCTTCCGCCTCGCTCAGCTGGGAGGTGGTGCCGGCAGCATCGGCGTCCCCACCCGGCGACGCCGTCCCGACCGGAGCATCCGTGACGAAACGCCCCAGCAGGACCTCGCCGAGGGGCGCGGCGGGACGCGCCAGCAGACCCGGTACCTGCTGGACGGAGGTGTTGCGCAGCCACGGAGCGGGCACGTTGAGAGGGCCCGAGACCATGTTCGCCGCTTCCAGGATCGCGGTCGAGTTGCGCCAGGCCACCGACAGGTGAGCCACGTCCGACGGGGAGCGCCCCTCGGCGGCAACCCGCGGGAAGGCGGTGCGGAAGGTGCCGAGCTGCCCTGCAGAGGCACCCCGGAAGCCGTAGATCGACTGATGCGGATCGCCGACCGCAGTGACGGAGCGCCCGTCGGCGAACAGTCGCGAGAACAGGACCATCTGGGCGTGGGAGGTGTCCTGGAACTCGTCGAGCAGCACCACCCGGTACTTCTGGCGCTCCATGTCTCCTGCTTCGGGGATGTCCCGCGCGATGCGCGCCGCCAGCGAGACCAGGTCACCGAAGTCCAGCTGGCGGCGGGCGAGCTTGGCCGAGGCGTACCGTTCCACGAGCTCGGTGACGGTGATGCGGGTACGCAGCTTGTCGAGCAGCTCCTGCACCTTCTGCGTTCCGGGCCGCGCGGCCCGGGCAGCATACGGCTGGGCGACCACGTACTCGATGTGGCGACGAAGTTCTCCCCGCACGGTCGCGGGAGTGACGAGGTGCTCGGCACACTCCCCCGCCATGTCCAGCACTGCCTTGACGAGGGTGCTCTTCGCCGCGGACAGGTGGTTCCACTCGCCGTCGTAGGTCTCGACGACGGAATGGGCGAGCTGCCAGGCCTGTGCGGTCCCGAGCATGACGGAGTCGCGCTCGACGCCGATCCGGAGCCCGTAGTCCTGCACGATCCCGTTGGCGAAGGAGTGGTAGGTGGAGATCATCGGGTCGAGCCGGTCCGGGGTCGATGCGGCCGATCCGTCCGCCCTGTTCTCCAACGCTGCGTACAGCAGGGCCAGCCGTTGCCTGACCCGCGATGCCAGTTCTCCCGCTGCCTTGCGGGTGAAGGTGACACCGAGGATCTGCTCGGGCCGCACCAGCCCGTTCGCGACGAGCCAGACTACCCTGTCCGCCATCGTCTTCGTCTTCCCGGAACCCGCTCCAGCGATCACGAGGAGGGGCTCCAGGGGCGCTTCGATGACGCGCGCCTGGTCCTCTGTCGGGTACTGCACGGAGGAGTCGGGGTCGGTATGCAGCAGTTCAGCCAACTGCCGCGCGGAGTACGACGCCGGGGCGATGGTTGTGGTCGTCATTGCGTCACCTGCTTCCCTTCCTCGCACAGCGGACAGATCTCGGGTAGCCGGCACCCGCTGCCGCCGAAGCCCGAGCGCCGGGGGTCATGGATCGTCTCGAAGGTCGCTGCGGCCATCAGCGCCGCCGCATCCTCGATCATCGTCCGCGCCCACGTGTCCTCCAGCCCGACAGGGGCCTGCTCCTGCACCGACAAGCCTTTCGACGTCGTACCGAGTTGCACCAGGGCGGCTCCGCCCGGCAGCCGGGCTTCCGGCCGGCCGCCACCCCCGAGGGCGTCGGTCGACGCGCCGGTTCCCGTTCCTGGCACGTCGGTCGCGTCCGGGGACCGGTCGTCGCCGAGCAGGGCACCGCTCGCGATCGCGGTCTGGTACGCCGCGAGCTGCGGGTGGTGAGCGATCTCAGCCTTCGACGGAGCGCTCTTGCCCGTCTTGAGGTCCACCACGACGAACCGTCCCTCGGAGTCGAGCTCGAGCCGGTCGATCTGCCCACGTAACCGTGCGATGCGCTCGGCCTCGTGCACCCGGACGTCGAGGTCCGCCGAGAAGTCCACCTCCGTTGCGGCGAGCGTCCGCCCCTCCTGCCGCATCGAGAGTACGTAGGCGGCCAGTTTGCGCACCATTCCCTCGGCGCGCCTGAAGTCCGCCTGTCCCTCCCAGGTGTCCTTGATTCCCAGCTGGGGCCAGCGTCGTTCGAGCTCCCGGACGTACTCGTTGCCGGTCGCCGCCGGCAGGTCCTGAGCGATCTGGTGCACCAGGGTACCGAGTGAACGCGCGAAGTCCGTGGTGCGCTCGCCCCCTGCCGCTGATACGAACCAGCTCAGCGGCGATGTGAGCACCGCTTCGACCTTGGAGGGCGATACCGGGATGGGTTGGTCGGCCGGCACCACCGGGTCCTCGCTGCTCAGGCCCAGGACGCCCCACCACTGGTCCGGGTGAGCCCCGGCCACCGGCGGCTCGAGGACCGCCATGCGGCCGAGATGGCGGACCGCCTCACGGGTCAGGGTGGCACCCACCTGGGGATCCTGGGCGAACTTCCGCAGCTCCGCGACCAGCGCCCGCAGCGTCACGGGACGCAGCACCTCGGTGCGTGGCCGCTCGGCGACGCCCGCCGGCAGGGGGTCGAGCACGTCCAGGAACTGTGAGGGCTGCTCGTCCTGGGAGGAGACGGCACAGCACACCAGCTCCTCCGAGGCACGCGAGACCGCCAGCGAGAAGGTCCGCAGTTCGTCGAAGCGGATGTCCTGGAGCAGCGAGACGGGGTCCCGCGTGGTCCGGAACGCCTCACCGTGGTCGAGCAGCGCGCGCAGTTCGCCGGACCCCAGCAGCTCACCCCTCAGCCGCAGGTTCGGCCACACCCCGTCCTGCACTCCGGCGACGATCACGAGTGGCCAGTGACGCCCGGCCGCACTCGCCGGCGTCAGCACAGACACCGATGCCTGCCGGCTGGTGCGCTGGGCGAGGGTATCCATGGGGATGTCCTGGCTGAGGATGTACTCCAGGAACAGTTCCGGATCAGCGCCCGGCATCTGTTCGACGAAGCGCTCGGCTGTGTGGAACAGAGCCATCATGGCGTCCAGATCCCGGTCCGCCCGCGCGGACGAGGGACCTTCGGACAGCGCCGCGGCCGCCCATTGCTGAGCGAGACCGGAGGCGGACCAGAGGGCCCACAACACCGACTCGGGATCACTCCCCGGCTCCGCGGCGGCAGCCCGGCCGGCGTCGATCATCCGGTGCAGGCGCCGCACCGGAGCTCCTTCCCCGGCGAGGGCCGCGATGTCCTCGGGCGAGGCGAACAGTGCGCTGAGGAGCTCATCACTCGTGCGGCCGCCGCCCTGCTGCAGTTCGGTCCGCCGGAGGACCTGGCGCAGGCGCCGGAGGTCCAGGCTGCCCGCGCCGCCGATCCTCGACGTGAGCAGGGAGATGCACAGTTCGGTATCGAGGTCCGCCCGTCCGACGACCACCGCGTACAGGTCGAGCAGGGGCCGGACGGCCGGCTCCTCCCGGATGGCCGTCTCCGCGGCCGGCACGTTGACCGCGATGCCCTGTGCGGACAGGAACCGCTGCACGGCCGCGACCTGCGTCCCGTTGCGCACGATCACCGCGATGTCGTCGAGACTGCGCTCGGCGAACAGGTGGGCCTCCAGCACCCGCTGGGTGATGAACCGCTGCTCGTGGAACGGGCTGTCCAGCACATGTGCGGAGACGCCGGCACAGCCATCGACCACATCAACCCGACCATCGACCGGATGCGCCGTCGGCACCTGGGTCCGCCGGTCCCCCGCCTCCGCGTTCCGACCGTCTGCCGGACCACCGGGACCCGAGCGGTAGGCGGTACTGACCCCGGTGGTCGCGATGCGGGACGCGACGTTCGTCCAGGCGTCCATCAGGGGGCCGCGCAGGGTCAGCGAGGCCGGCAGGGTGACGGTGGTCAGTGAGCTGCGGCGGAACAGTGTCGACAGCCGTCCCGTGAGCTCGGGACGGGCACCACGGAACCCCTGGGCCACCGTGTCCGGGCAGGACGTCACGACGACGTCGTTGCCCGCGCCGATGAGGCCGAGCAGCGCGTGGACCGCAGGGTTGGCCTCCTGGTAGTCGTCCACGAGGATCAGCTGCAACCGTGTCCGTTCCCTCTCGAGGAACTCGCTGTCGTTCTCGAGGATCTCGCGCGCTGCCGTGAGGATTCCTGCGGGGTCGAACGCCTCCGGCATCCTGAGGTCCAGGACGTCACGGTACTCGCGGTAGAGGGCTCCGGCCGCCACCCAGTCCGGGCGGTCGAAGCGGGCGCCCCAGGCGGCGAGTTCCTCGGCCTGTACGCCGTATTCGCTCACGCGGTCGAACAGGTCGCGAATCTCCTGGCGGAAGCCCCGGGTCGGCAGGGCCAGGGCCAGGCTCGCAGGCCAGTCGAGTTCGGGCGCTCCGTCCCTGCCGTGCCCGGCGAGGAGTTCCCTGATGATCAGGTCCTGCTCGGCACCCGACAGCAGGCGCGGTGCGCGGGTGATCGTGGGTGTCCGTCCCTCGGCCTTCGCGCGTCGGATCAGGTCGAAGGCGTAGGAGGCCCAGGTCCGTGCAGGGGCGGCGCTCATGCTGCGGTCCAGCTTCGCGGTCACGTCGTCGCGGAGCCGCGTCGCGGCGGCGCGGGTCGGGCCCAGCAGGAGGAGCCCCTCCGGCCCGACGGATCCCGCGGTGATGCGGCGTACCGCCAGATCCGTCAGCAGGGACGACTTCCCGCTGCCGGGAGCACCCAGTACGAGCACCTGTCCGGCGACACCCTCCAGGTTCTGGAGGATATCTGCGTACCCCGGCGCCGGAGACGTCGCGGTAGCGGGGCGCCCGACGGCGGAGGACGCGGGAGGACGTTCGTGGACGGTGCTGCTCATACGACAACACCACCACACGGCACGGACAATCGAAGGATCCGCAACGGGTCCGCGCGGCTACTCCGCCGTGGGCCGGAGCTGCACCCGCAGTGCGGCGATCAACGGCAGCTCCCGGTCCGCGGGCCACCACCGGGCGGCGGGCAGATCGATGCGGTAGTCGGTCGGGGTGGTGGCCCCCGGAGGCACCGACAGCACCGTTCCCTCCTCGACGTAGTGGGAGCGTGCACGCAGGGCCAGACCGCGCGGCGGATGTCCGCCCGCACGAAGGACACGCCACCAGGGGATCTCCCGCGTGCTGTGCGCGAGCGCACGGCCGACCTGACGGGGGCCGCCGCTCTCCAGGAGTTCGGCCACATCACCGTAGGTGAGCACCCGGCCGGCGGGGATCAGCTCGACGACGGCGAGGACGGCGAGCGCGTAGGGCTCGGTACCGGGGGCCGCCCTGGCGGGTCCGACGGTTTCCTGCTGCGGGTCCCGCCCCTCGGCGGGGGGTCGTCGGTGCATGCCCTCTACCCTAGCTGCGGGCAGCCGGGTCGGAGCGGCGCCGCCAATTGGTCGGACCCGCGCAGTAGCTTGATGGCATGACGAGCTGGCATGAAGGCCCCAGGGCTGCTTTCGACCTGGAGACCACGGGACGCGATCCCCTCTCCGCACGCATCGTCACGGCCACGGTCGTGCTGGTCGACGGGAACGGCGACGTGCTCGAGCATCACGAGTGGCTGGCCGACCCCGGAGTGCGGATCCCCGACGAGGCAGCCGCCATCCACGGCATCACCACGGCGCATGCCCGGGACCACGGGCTCGGTGCCGCGGACGTCGTCCGCGGGATCGCCTCGGTGCTCACGAGGTTCTTCCGCACCGGCATCCCCGTGCTCGCCTACAACGCCCGGTACGACTTCACGGTGCTCGCGCGGGAAGGTCTTCGGCATGCGGTCCCCACGCCCGTGCCCTCGCTGGTGGTCGATCCGTTCATCATGGACAAGCAGGCCGACCGCTACCGGCGGGGCAAGCGCACGCTGACCGCACTGTGCGAGCACTACGGCATCCGGTTCGAGAATGCTCACACCTCGGCAGCCGACGTCCTCGCGACCCTGGAGGTGGGTCAGGTCCTCGCCGAGCGGTACGCCTTCCTCCGGCGGCCTGCCGAGGAC
>JASLAA010000065.1 GCA_030147325.1 Arthrobacter sp.
TCCTCCGTGAACCCCCCGCGCATGCCCGCGAGGATCCCCAACGGCGTGCCGATCACCAACGCGATCCCCACGGCGATCAGCCCAACCAGCAGGGTGATGCGTGCGCCGTACAGGATGCCCGAAAAGACATCACGCCCGTACCGGTCGGTGCCCATCAGGTGTTCCGGGCTGGAGTTCTGCAGGCGATCCGCCGGAAATGCCTGCACCGGATCGTAAGGCGTCCAGAAGAAGGACACGAGCGCTGACAGCACGACGACGGCAACCAGCGAGCCGCCGATCACCAGGGTGAGCGAGAACCGCCCTCGACGGCGCCCGGCTGCCGGCGATGCGACGTCCGGCGGTGCGGCGTCCGGAACCAGCCCCGGCACGGGGTGGGTCAGGCGCTCGGGTTGACTGGAGTCGGTCATGCTAGGCCTTCTTCCTGATACGCGGATCCAGGACGGTATAGAGGATGTCGACCACGAGGTTGATGACCAATGTGATGGAGACGAGCACCATGACCACCGACTGAACGGTGAGCAGGTCACGGTTGCCCACCGCGTCCAGCAGCATCGAGCCGAGGCCGGGAATCACGAAGACCCGCTCGATCACCACGGCGCCGATGATCAGTGCCGCCAACTGGACACTGGTCACGGTCAGCACCGGAATAGCGGCGTTGCGCAGCCCGTGGCGGACCAGCGCCTCCATCTTGCCGAGCCCCTTGGCCCGGGCTGTCCGCAGGTAATCCTCGCTCATCACTTCGAGGACGGCCGAGCGGACGTAGCGGGTCAGAATTGCTCCCTGGACGGAAGCGAGGGCCACCACCGGCAGGATCACCCGGCGAAGGAAATCGCCGGGGTCCTCGCCGGGGGGCGTCCACCCGTTGGCAGGCAGCCAGCCGAGCCCCACCGCGAACACCACCACCAACAGGATTCCCGCCAGGAAATTGGGAAGAGCCACGCCCACCTGGCTCAGTCCGCTGATGAGGATGCCACTGGGGTTCCGGTGCCGAACGGCAGCAAACGTCCCGAACGGGATCGCGATCAGCAATGCCACGATCATGGCGAGCACCACCAGGATCAGACTGACCTGAACCCGGTCAGCCACCAGCGGGCTGATGTCCTGGCGCGTGACGTAGGAGGTGCCGAAGTCACCGAAGGGGAGGCCGGCAGCCCAGTCGAGGTACTGCACAATGAGCGGCCGGTCGGTGCCGAACTCCTTGCGGGTTGATTCAAGCAGCTCCGGTGTGGCGTTGATGCCCAGCGAAACCTGCGCCGGGTCGCCGGGGATCGCACGCATCACCAGGAACACCAGCACGGTGGCAACCACATAGGTGACGACGAACCTGACGACGTTGATCAGCAACCGGATTGCCACGTTTGACCCTGCCTCTAGGAGTGTCCGTTGGTCTTCGCGGCTACTTCCAGCCGATGGATGTCAGGTCCAGCGCCTCGGTGACGGAGTTCGCGGGAACGTTGTCGACCTCGGCCTTTGCCACCACGATGTTGGGGAACAGGAACAGGACATCAGCCGCCGCGTCGTCGGTCACCGTGCGGACCACTTCCTGCATTCCCTCGACGTAGCCCGCTTCGTCAGCGGCATCGGCTTCGGCTGCCGGCCCTTCGATCTTGGAGTTGTCATAACCCAGGTAGTAGTCCGGGTTGTTGAACATCGCCAGGAAGTCGCGGCTTTCAACGGCGAGCACAACGGACATCTGGTAGTCCTGCTGCGTGAAGACAGTGTCGAGCCAGACCGCGGGGAACTCCGCGGATTCGATGGTGGCGTTGATGCCCACCTCGGCCAGCTGCGAGACGACGATCTCGGATACGGCAGTGGCGTACGGGCGGGTGGGAACGGTGAAGGTGATGTCGAGATTCTCCATGCCCGCCTCGGCCAGCAGGGCGCGGGCCGCATCCGGGTCATAGGGGTACACGTCATTGAGATCTTCATAGTAAGGATCGGTAGGAGGGACGGCGGCACCGACCATGGTGCCGTAGCCGCTCCAGGCGGTATCGATGACGGCCTGGCGATCGATCGCGTGCATGACGGCCTTTCGAACCCGCACGTCGTCGAACGGTGCGACGTCGTTGTTCATGGACAGAACGATCTCGCCATTGGAGGTCCCCTCGAGAACCTGGAACGCATCATCGCCCTCGAAGGAGGACAGCAATTCGGGTGCCTGCATGTTGTACACCACGTCCACGTCGCCGGAGCGCAAGGCATTCGTGGTGGCAATCGCGTCGGCAAAGTACCGAAGCGTTGCGGTCTCCACCTGCGGAGCCTCACCCCAGTAGTCCTCGCGGGCAGCCAGGTCGATGGACTCGCCACGGTTCCAGGCCTCGATCGAGAACGGACCGGTGCCGATCGCCACATTGGCGAGGTCGTCGACACCGCTGGGATCGAACATGGCACCGACCAGGCTGGTCATGTCGAAGAGCCACGCATTGCTCGGTCGAGCCAGGACGACTTCCACTTCGGTGTCGCTGAGGACGTTGACCGAATCCACCACGTTCATCTTCGCCTTGAGGCTCGAGGCCCATGCGTCCGACTTCACACGCTCGAGACTGAACTTGACGTCCTCTGCGGTGAACGCTTCGCCGTTCGAGAACGTCACGCCCTCCTGAAGCTTGAACGTATAGGTGGTCCTGTCGTCGCTGATCTCCCAGGACTCGGCCAGCAGGGGCTGGATCTCGCCCTCCTGGTCCAACTGGACAAGTCCTTCGTAGACGTTTGCCATCAATGCCTGTGGGATCGCAGCGCCGGCAGTGGTGGTGAAGTCGAGGTTGGTCGGCTCGCCTGTCAGGGCAACCGTGATGGAACTGGTGTCTGCATCCACTGGTTCCGTGGCCGTGGATCCTGCAGAACAGGCTGAGAGGGCGAGTGTTCCCGTCGTGCACAGAACTGCAACACGGGCCATGCTTTTCGAGCGGCGCATAGGGTCTCCATCGGTTGACAAGGGTGCACTCCGTCGGTGTGGTCCATCTAACAACATGGGACCGCCAGATTGCTACCAAGTTGACTGGTCAGACCAGTTAGAATTCTCGCCGATTGCCGCCGGTCCAGCGCTAGGCTTGCCATCAAAGCTGTCGATCCGACACGAAAAGGTATCGCATGAGCAAAGTGAGCTTCAGTCGCGCTGTCCCCGTCCTGACCTACGAGCGGGTCGTCGAACAGATCGAGCGGGCGATCGTGTCGGGTGAGATCGCGCCCGGTCAACACCTGCCGAGCGAACGGGAGTTGATGGTGCAGTTCTCCGTCAGCCGCCCCACGGTTCGCGAGGCATTGCGTGTACTCCAGAGCCTCGGGCTCATCGCCTCCAAGCCAGGGAGCCGCAGCGGTCCCGAGGTGTTGTCGATGTCCTCGGAGCCGTTGGGTAGGTCCTTCGCCACCATGGCCCGGATCGCGTCGCTCTCACTGGCTGAGCTCGTACAGTTCCGCATAGTCCTTGAGAGTTCGGCCTGTCAGCTGGCAGCGGTGCTGCGGAACGAGGAGCAGCTCGAGAAGATGAAGAACGCCGTGCAGCGGATGGAGGCCGAGGTGGCCAACGGCTCCGACAGCTTCAATCGTGCGGACCTCGATTTCCATGCGTCCATCTGGGAAGCCAGCCAGAACGACCTCCTGAAGATCTGCGGGGAAGCGGTCTCGGGTTCCATCTTGAACCTGATGAACGAGCGGATGGAACGCTCGGCGGACACCGCCGGCGCTATGCGGGACTCCGTTGAGCGGGACCGTGCCATCTACAGCGCTATCGCAGCCGGTGACAGTGCTGCCGCCGGATGCGCGGCCCGGAGCGCCATCTCTCGATATTTTGCGGAGTACCTGGATGAGGAGGGCGTCAAGGGACTGAAGGCGCTCGCTCCAGAACCGAGGTAGAACACGGAACGACGGCCAGGTCCGCAGCTTGAGCACCGACAGGGCCGTCATTCCTCCGACGTCAGAAGCCCCATCGTCCGGTAAGGGATGACTTCGCGCAGATACATGCTCGTCGAGGTGCGCAGAATACCCGGGCACAACCGGATCACCTCGCTGACCCGGTACAGATCGTCAGGACTTCTGGCCACCACCCGGCACAGAAGGTCGGTATCCCCTGCAGGTGCGTGGCATTCGAGCACCTCCGGGATACTACGCAGCGCCTCTATTGCCTCATTGAGCATCGACTGATCCAGCTCAGCCGACACGGACGCCATTACTGCCCGCCCCAAAGCGGCCGGCAGGACCCGAGTGCTGTTCGACCGCAGGACCCCATCGGCGATCATCCGCTCCAATCGTGCCTGAACCGTTCCGCGGGCGAGCCCAAGCTGTTGCGCCAACACCATCACTGGCACTCGAGGATCTTCGTCCAGTGCGATGAGCATTCGCTTGTCGGTTGCGTCGAGATCTCGCACATTGACCACTTTCTGCCGGGTTATCTGACGTCTCTTGATCATAGTGACTGATGAGTAGCGTCCCCGTTGCTCGGTCTGACCGGATCCTGTCTACTGGGAGCGGAAGCCGCGAGCGTCACGAGCGCAAGCGGCAGGCACCGCAGGGAAGCTACCAGCTCAGCTGACGGACCGACACCGATCAGTGTCTGCCAATGTTCGACCGGAATGCCCCTCCCGGGTTGCAGGCGCAGGTCGGTGAGGGGCGTCGACACCTTTCACGGAGTGGGGCCACCGCGCAATCGACCTTCTGCAGGTGTGGCCGGCCCGGGGCGCTCCGAAGCCGGGATAGCCTGACGGGATGGAACGCGTCGCCGTGATCTCGGACCTGCACGGGAACGTCACCGCCTTCAGCGCGGTGCTGGAGGATCTTCGGCACCGGGGCATCTCCACCGTGTACAACCTGGGCGACGTCGCGGGCAAGGGCCCCCGCGGCTCGGAGTGCGTGCGCCTGAGCCGCCTGCACTGTGCTGTCACTGTGCGGGGGAACTGGGATGACTTCCTGCCCAGCGAGACGCCCGAGTGGCGCGACGACGCCGGCTGGTGGTGGCACAGCGAGCTCACGCCGGAGGACCGCCGGTGGCTGCAGTCGCTCCCGCTGTCCCACGACATCACCCTGAGCGGGAGACGCATCCGCATGTTCCACGCATCGGCCAAGAGCGTGTACCACCGCGTGCACGCCCGCCACACCGACGACGAGTTCGACGGGATGTTCGCCGCGACGGAACTCACCGGGGACGTTCCCGTGCCGGACGTGGTCTGCTACGGCGACATCCACGACGCCTTCGTCTCCACCTACCGGAGCAGGACCCTCGTCAACGTGGGCAGCGTCGGCAACCCGCTGGACGAACCGCAGGCGTCCTACGTGATCCTCGAGGGGGAGCCCGACGGCGGCCGGGCCGCGCCCTTCGGCATCCAGTTCGTGCGGGTCCCCTACGACGTCGAGGCGGAGATCGCCGTGGCGACCGCGTTGGGGATGCCGGCACTCGAGGCGTACGCCATCGAACTGCGGACGGCCGTCTACCGCGGGCAGCACGCCCGGCTCGGGATGATCGACCAGGCGCCCGTGGCGTCCCGAGCCCGTTCCGTTGGGTAATATTCTCTAGGTCGTTTAGCAGCAGGCGACCCCCACCTTCTCCCGCAGCATCGCGCGTGCCGTCGGGGGCGGATGCAAAGGCATACGTGTTGGTACATCACGAGAGGGACAACGGTCCCGCGGTCCCGGCGCTTCTCCAGGACCTGGTCCTCGACAGCGACGACGTCGAGCAGTTCCTGACGAAGCTGGTCACCATCGCCGGCCACAGCTTGTCCGCCGAGGGCGACGAGGTCCTCTGCGGCGTCACGCTCCTCCGCAACCGGACCAAGACCACCGTGGCCAGCAACAGCCCCGATGCCCAGAAGATGGACGAGGTCCAGTACCAGTTCGACGACGGGCCCTGCCTGCGGGCCGCCCGCCGGGGCACCGTCCATTACGTCTGCGACTTCGACACCGAGGAACGTTTCCCCGAGTACAGCGCGGCGATCGCGGGTCACGGCATCAAGTCTGCCCTCGGGGTACCCATTCCCCTGGAGGGAGAGGCGACGGCGGCGCTCAACTTCTATTCGCCCCTGGTGGGCGCGTTCAGCGAGGAGTCGATCGAGGCAGCGCAGCGCTTCGCCGAGGAGGTCGGGGCGTCGCTGCGTCTGGCGGTGCGCATCGCCACCCTGACCCAGGCGAGGGCCGACATGCGGGCCGCCATGGAGAGCCGCACCGCGATCGATCTCGCCGCCGGCGTGATCATGGGCCAGAACCGTTGCTCGCAGGCCACCGCGATGTCGATCCTCAAGTCCGCATCCAGTGCGAGGAACATCAAGCTGCGGGATGTCGCGGCCTCCATCCTGGAGTCCCTCGGGCAGGGGCCCGTGACGATGCACTTCGAGTAGGCCGCAGCGGACGGCCGGGTCGGGTCCGCTCGGGTCCGCTCGGCGATCGGACCGGCGGAGGACGGTGTCAGCTCCGGACGGCGGGCCGGTCCGTGAGCTGCACATCCACCGTCTGCGTCTCCGACCCCCGGCGGGTCTCAACGGCGACGCTCTCGCCCGGGTCGCGCTGCCGCAGCGCCGCCAGGAGGTCCTCGGGCGCGGACAGCTCGTCGTCCCCGATCCGTGTGATGATATCGCCCGGCCGGATCCCGGCGTCGTCGGCCGGTCCGCCCTCCGACACGGACAGGACCACTACGCCCGTGCTGTCCTGCAGGTTCAGCTGCTCGGCGATCTGTGGCGTGATCGCGCCCGGCGCCAGCCCCATGAAGGCGTGCTCCGCGGTGCCGTCCTCGCGGAGCTCCTCCGCCACCTCGGTGGCGGTGGGTGCGGGGATCGCGAACCCCAGCGCCACCGCCCCCTGCGAAGGCGGGATATACGCCTCGCTGATGCCGATGATCTCGCCGCGCCCGTTCACCACGGCGCCGCCGGAATTGCCGGGGCTGATGGCGGCGTCGGTCTGGATGAGGTCCACGAGGGACTGGCTGGTGGACGCCTATCCCGGGATCTCCCGGTGCAGGCCCGAGATGATGCCCGACGTCGCCGTGTTCTCGAAACCGAGGGGCGAACCGATCACCACGGCGAGCTCGCCGATACGGGGCAGACCGGACTGGAACGTGGCCGCCGGCAGATCCGTCCGGTCCGCGCGGACGAGCGCGAGGTCGGAGACGGGGTCCGTCGCCTCCACCGTCCCGGACACCCGCAGCCCGTCGGCGAAGGCCACCTCGACGTCCTCGTTGCCGCGGATCACGTGCTCGTTGGTGAGGATGAGGCCGTCCTCGGTGTAGATGACACCGCTGCCGAGCCCTCCTTCGGTGAAGATGGTGACCACCGACGGCTGCACCGCCTCGACGATGTCGGGGATGCTCATGTCCTCCTGCTGCCCGGACGAGGACCCGGACGAGGACCCCGACGACGTGCTGCCGTCCTCGCCCTGAGCCTGGGCCGGAGCGCTCGGCTCAGGATCGTTCCCGGACTCCGTACAGCCGGTCACCAGGAGGAGGAGCGCGACGCCCGCGGCGGCGGGAAGCGGGATGCTGGTGCGGGTCATGCGGATCCTCCTCGGTCGGACGGGTGCCCGGGCGGCACCACGACCTACCGCTGCCGCCGACACTACGTAGAACTGTAGGAAGGCAGCGATCCGACGACAAGCAGGAAAGCAGCCCAACTCCTGCTGGACAGCGCCTACGGGCGCCCGTCGCCTCGCTGGTCCGGCCTGCGCAGCGGGTGCTCGCGCCATGCCTCCCGCTCCGGAGGCTCGGGGGCGTAGCCCGGGCGCAGCAGCGGCTCGTCCGGGTCGTCCTCCGGATTGACCCTCCGCGGGGCACCCATGCGGTGCGTGAGCCAGTAGCCCCGGCCGATGCAGGCCGCCGCCGCGAGGACGATGACGACCCCGATCGCCAGCAGGACCGGCGCTCCGGCGGGCACCGGGCTGCCCGAGGACTGGGCGCGGGCGAATTCGGACACGGCCTGCGGTATGAACAGGGTGCTGATGAACAGCAGGACCAGACCGGCCAGGTACTGCTTGACGCCGACTCTCATGACTCCCCTGGGTGCGATCGCGGGCTGCGGGTTCGCCTCCAGCTTAGGCCCTGC
>JASLAA010000091.1 GCA_030147325.1 Arthrobacter sp.
CTCGGGTCCTGTGCGGTCGGTGTCCACCCGATGCAGGGCCCGTGTCTGCGAATCGGAGGCCCCTGCGAGGGCTGTCGTGCCGAACGACGCAGCCCTGGTCCGCGGCGACACCAGATCCATTGCCTCGGTGGAGTGTCCGGCGGTCCCGGTGAGGACGATACCCCGACCGGCGTCGAGGAGGGCTGAACGGAAGGACGCAGCGTCGGGGAAACGGTCCTCGCGATCCTTCTGCAACGCCCGGGCGAGCACGGAGTCGAGCGCCGGGGTGACGGTCGGAGCCAGCATGCTGGCGATCGGCGGAGGTTCACGCACATGCTGGTACGCGACGGACACCGGGCTGTCACCGACGAAGGGCGGCCGGCCGGTCAGCAGTTCGAACAGGAGGCAACCCGCCGAATACAGGTCGCTGCGGGCATCGACCGTCTCACCGCGTGCCTGCTCGGGCGAGAGGTACTGGGCCGTTCCCAGGACCGCCTGGGTCTGCGTCATCGTCGCCTGCGAATCCGCCATGGCCCGGGCGATCCCGAAATCCATGACCTTGACCGCGCCGTCGGGGGTGATCATGACGTTCGCGGGCTTGATGTCCCGGTGGACGATCCCGGCCTTGTGGCTGTATTCGAGCGCGCCGAGGACACCGGCCAGGTAGCCGATGCTGTCCTCAGGGGTCAGATCGCCGGATTTCACGTGCTCGCGGAGCGTCCGGCCCTCGACATATTCCATGACGATGAAGGGGACGCGCACCTCGTGCTGCGGCCGGTCGGGGATCTCCTCCTCGCCGGTGTCGTACACCGCGACGATGTTCGGGTTGTTGAGTCCGGCGACGGCCTGCGCCTCACGGCGGAACCGCGACTGGAACAGCGGATCGCGTGCAAGGTCCTGGCGCAGTACCTTGATGGCCACCGAGCGGCCCAGCCTGAGGTCACGGCCGAGGTGCACGTCGGCCATGCCGCCGCGACCGATCAGCTCCCGCACCTCGTAGCGTCCGTTGAGGACCCGCTCGGCAGCCATCACTCTCTTTCCCCTGGTCCCGTTGTCCCGCTGTCCATCAAGAGTCCGAACTCGCTGTAGGCGAAGGCGTAGGCGAGGGTGATGACGTCGGAGCGGGGGTGGTGGGTGCCGGTGCCTGCGTGGGAGGCGGGCCCGAGGAGACGACGTAGCTGATCTCGGTGCCTGGATCGACGTCGGCCCCGGGACCGGGATCGATCCTGATGACCGTGCCTTCCGGCTGGTCGGACTCCTCCGCCCCGACGTTCACGGGCCGGAGTCCCAGCTCCACGAGGATCTGTTCGACGCGGGCGCCCTGCTGCCCCTGCAGGCCTGCCGGGACGGTGACCTGTTCGACGGGCTCGGGCCCGTCGGAGACCACCAGCGTGATCGTGGTCGGCGGGACCTGCGCCCCACTCGGATTGATGTCGAGGACGATCCCGGGATCCTGCTCCGCGAACCGTCTCTCGACATTCACGCCGAAGCCCAACCCGATGAGCCGCTGGGTGGCCTCCGCCTCGGTCGTTCCGCGGTACTCACTGGGGGAGATGATGATCTCGTCCTCCACCGTCGGGATCGCCGAGGGCGACTCCGAACTGGGCGACGGGGACGGCGACGGGGACGGGGATGGTGTGCGTGAGGGAGCGGCGCTCGCGGATGCGCTGGTCTCGGCGGGGGCAGGGTCGCCGTCGTCCCCCGCCAGCAGGGGCTGGAGGACGAGGAACGCGATGGCCGCCAGGGCTAGCAGGAGCAGGACGATGAGCGGTAGGAGCCAGGGGCTCCTCCTGGTCTCGGTGTCCCGACGGTAGTCCGCGGCCTGGGCGGAGGTGTCGACGTCCTCCTCGGACCAGTCACGGGACGCAGCGATGCCTGCCGCGGCCGGGGCGGCGACGGTGGGAAGGGCCGATGTCGCCGGAGCAGGGACCGCGGTGGTCGCCTGCGTGTCCTGGCGGGGTACCGCCGCCGTCGCCGTGTCCCCCCCGGTCGCGAAAGCCAGCATGCCGGGCACGGCGCTCTCCGCTGCCCTGATGTCTCCGGCGCGGATGGCTTCCACGGCGTGGGCGAGCGACTCGGCATCACGGGGTCTGTCCACCGGATCCTTGGCCAGCATGGATCCGATGAGGGCGCGTACGGGCCTGGGGATCGATTCCGGCAGTGGCGGAGGGGCGTCGTTGACCTGGGCGAGGGCGATGGCGATCTGGGACTCACCCGAGAACGGACGGCGTCCGGCCAGCAATTCATAACCGATGACACCGAGTGCATAGATGTCCGACGATCCCGTTGCGGGCTGGCCGGTGGCCTGCTCCGGGGCGAGGTACTGGGCTGTTCCCATGACCTGGCCGGTGGCTGTCAACGGGACCTGGTCGGCGAGCCGGGCGATGCCGAAGTCGGTGATCTTGACCCGCCCGTCGGGCAGCACGAGGATGTTGCCCGGCTTGACGTCCCGGTGCACGAGGCCCTGGCGGTGCGCCACGGCGAGGGCGGTGGCGGTCTGCCCGACGATCGACAGGGTGCGGTCCGGTGAGAGGACCTGTTCCTTCTCGATGACGGCCGACAGAGGCTGACCGGGGACGAGTTCCATCACCAGGTACGCCGAGCCGCCCTCCTCGCCGTAGTCGAACACGTTCGCGATGCCCTCATGGTTGAGCAGCGCCGTGTGGCGCGCCTCAGCCCGGAAGCGGTTGAGGAATGCCGGATCGCCCGAGTACTCCTCCTTCAGGATCTTGATCGCGACCACACGGCCGAGGATCTGGTCCCGGGCCTTCCAGACCTCGCCCATGCCACCGATGGCGATGCGCTCGGTCAGTTCGAATCTGCCTCCCAGGGTGATTCCTGACGTGGGCCTCATCTGTTCAACACCGCCTCTATGAGTTGCTTGGCACTGGGTGCGGTCAATTGCTGACCGGTGGGGATGTCCACGTTCTCCATCACGATCGACACTGCGACCCGTGGATCGTCCGCAGGAGCGAAGCCCGTGAACCAGGCATTGTCGCCGGTGGCGGAGAATTCCGCGGTTCCGGTCTTCCCGGCGACCTCGACACCGGGAATCCGCGCACCGGTCCCCGTGCCGTTCTCCACCACGTTGACCATCCAGTCGGTCAGCTGATCGGCGGTCTCCCGGCTGATCGACTCGCGCAGGACTTCGGGTTGGGGTGCGTCGATCAGTTCGAGGTCCGCGGCTCGGATCGAGGCGATCAGCTGCGGCTTCATCTGCTGCCCGTTGTTGGCGATGGCCGAGGCGACCATGGCCATCTGGAGCGGCGTCACCCGGGTGTCGAACTGCCCGACGGCGGACTGCGCGAGTTCGGGACCGGTCAGGTCCGAGGGGAAGCTGCTCGCGATCACCCGGGTGGGAATGGCGATCTCCTCGCCGAAACCGAATCTCGCTGCCTGTTCGCGGATGGCTTCCTCGCCGAGGTCGAGCGCGATCTGGGCGAAGGGGGTGTTGCAGGACTGCTCGAGCGCGAACTCGAGGTCCGCCGTCGCCCTGCTCGCACATCCGCCCGAGACGAAGTTCGGCAGGGTGTACTCGATGCCCGGGAACTCCAGTTCGGCCGGGTTGGGGATCTCCGAGCCGGCGTCGTACTCTCCCGATTCGAGGGCTGCCGCTGCGTCGATCAGTTTGAAGACCGAACCGGGGGACACCAGGGACTCCGTGGCCGGGTTCGAATAGATCGACAGGCCGGGCTGCTCGGAGAGGGCCGCGGCGTTCTCCTGGATCACGGCGGTGTCATGACCGGCGAGGAGATTCGGGTCGTAGGACGGCTTCGAGACCATGGCCAGGATGTTGCCGGTGGCCGGTTCCATGACGACGATCGATCCGCGCTGACCTTCGGGGATCAGGTCGTAGGCCAGCCGCTGGATCTGGGGATCGATCGTCAGTTCGACCGAGGCGCCCCGGGACTCCACGCCGGAGAACAGGCTGACCACCCGGTCGTAGAACAGTGAGCTGCTGGTACCGGAGAGGATCGGGCTCTCCGCTGATTCGAGCTGCGACGAACCGAGGGACAGGGAGTAGTAGCCCGTGAGGTGCGCGTACAGCTCGGGCTCGTTGTACACCCGCTGGTAGTTGAACTCGTCGTCGGACGGGACGGACTCGGCGATCGCGCGGCCATCCACGAGGAGTGCCCCGCGCTGGCGGTCGAAGTCCTGGTACAGCTGGCGGCTGTTCCACGGGTTGCCGACCAGTTCCTCTGCCTGGAAGAACTGGACGTAGGTCAGGGAGCCCAGCACGAGGGCGAACATCCCGATGGCTACGACCCACGCACTGCGGATGGCCTGGTTCATCGGGTGGCCTCCTTCGTCGACTTCTTCGTGGGCTTCCCGCTGACACCGAGTGTCTCGGGGAACGAGTCCTTCATGGGAGCCGACGGCGCAGGCCTGCGGGCCGTCTCCGAGATCAGCAGGATCAGTGCCACGATGAGCCAGTTCGCCAGGAGCGAGGATCCGCCGGCGGACATGAAGGGCGTGGTGAGACCGGTCAGCGGGATCAGGCGTGTGATGCCGCCGATGACGACGAAACACTGGAGGGCGATGGTGAAGGACAGGCCGCAGGCGAGCAGCTTCCCGAAACCGTCCTTCGTCCCGAGCGCCGCACGGATACCCCGGGAGACGAGGAGGACGTAGAGCATGACGATCGCCATGACTCCGATGAGCCCCAACTCCTCACCCAGAGCCGCGATGATCATGTCACTGTTCGCGTAGGTCACGAGATCCGGACGCCCTTCGCCCAGTCCGGTTCCCAGCAGACCTCCGTTGGCGAGGCCGAACAGCCCCTGAACCACCTGGCGGCTCCCTCCCGGAGCCCGTTCGTAGACCTCCGGTGCGAAGGCGTTGATCCACGAATCGAAGCGCAGCGCCACGTGGCTGAAGAGTTCAAGTGCCAGGAAGACGCCGACGCCGATCAGGGCGAGCCCGATCAGCACCCAGCTCACCCGGCTCGTCGCCACGTAGATCATCACCATGAAGAGGCCGAAGAACAGGATGGAGGAACCGAGGTCGCGCTGGAAGATCAGGACGCCGATGCTGACCACCCAGGCCGCGCCCATGGGTGCCAGGTCCCGGAACCGCGGGAGCTGCAGGGGCCCGATCTTCTTTCCCGCCAGCAGGATCAGGTCGCGGTTGGTGGATAGATACCCCGCGAAGAATATAGCCAGCGTGATCTTGGCGACCTCGCCGGGCTGGAACGTGCCGAAACCGACCGTGATCCAGATCCTCGCGCCGTTGATCTCCAGGCCGAGGGGCGTGAGGGGCAGGAGCAGCAGGATGGCGCTGACGATCAGCGAGATGTAGGTGAAGCGACGCAGGATCCGGTGATCCCGCAGGACGATCAGCAGGGCACCGGCTGCCCCCATGGCGACACCCGTCCAGAGGACCTGCTGAGTCGCGACCGGAGTGAACTCCGGATTGATCATGAGGGCCGAGAGGTCCAACCGGTGGATCATCGCGAGACCGATGCCGTTCAACGCGACGACGATCGGAAGTATCACGGGATCTGCATACTTGGCGCGGATCCGCAGGACCACGTGGATGAAGAGCCCCATCAGCCCCAGCGTGAGCACCTGCGACCAGAAGTAGTCGTTGAACGGTTCCTCGCGGCCGATACCGGCGAGGTGATTGGCGACGACGGCAACGGCCAGCGCTACGAGGAGCAGGGCGAATTCGACGTTCCGCCTCGACCGGGGAACGGTCAGGACATCACTCATGGGGCTGCACCTCCGCAGTCGACGGCGGATGAAGGGGGGGTGGGAGCGGGCGAACCGCTCGGAGAGGGGCTCGGCGCAGGATCGGAGGGATCACCGGACGCCTCGGGGCCGCCTGCGGTGGCGGTACCCGACGCGGTCGGCGGTGTGGATCCCGCACTCGCGGACGGGCTCGCCGGAGTGCTCGGTGACGGACCCGACGACGGACCTGTCGCAGGCCGGTCCGTCCCGGCGGCGGTCGGCGAGGGCGATGCGGGCTCGGTCGGTGCGGGAGCACAGGCGACCGCCCGCAGCTCACCACGGAGGTCCCCCACGATGCGCTCGGCCTCCTCCAGGCTGGCCGCAGGAAGGGTATTGGTCAGCTGTGAGCGCTGGTACTCGGGCAGGTTGGAGACGGGGATGTTGGTGGTCTCGTAGAGCTCGCTGAGGCTGATCGGGCCGATGCGCTGGGGCACGCCGGTGTAGATGGCCACGCGGTTGTCCGTCTCGGCGACGTAGTACCGCGTCTGGGTCCAGGTGTAGCCGAGCCCCAGGACGGCGATCAGGATCAGTGTCATCAGGGAGAGGAACGCAGGCACGAGCCAGCGGTGCCTCGGGGCAGGATCGTCCTCCTCCACGGAATCCGGGTCCGTGCCGTGCGTGAGCATCATGGCTGCGCGCCGCTCGGTGGTCCGCTGCGTCACGATCGGGATCTGGCCCGTCTCCGTGGCGAGGGCGGCGGAGCCGACCAGGATGTGCGGTCGGGTCAGCAGATCCCGACGGATGACGTCTGCGCGGATGGCGGCGCCCGGGAGATCGCCGTTCTGGTCGATCTCCCGGGAGATCTCCGGATCGGCCACAGCGGGCCTGTCGCGTTCACCGGCGGCCTCGCGTGCGGGTGGGATGGACGCCGGGGGGAGCGCATCGTCGTCGTCGGCCTCGACGACCTCGACCACGGCGATGGTGATGTTGTCCGGGGACCCCCCTGCGAGGGTCAGGTCGACGAGGGTGTTGACGCAGTCCCGCAGATCCCTGGTCTCCCGCACGACCTGCTCGACCACGCGTTCGTTCAGCACCGCGTTGAGCCCGTCCGAGCACAGCAGCCAGCGCTCACCGATGTCGGCGTCGAACTCCTCCAGGTCGAGTTCCGGGCTGGCGTCGACGTCTCCGAGCACGCGCATCAGCACGTTCTTGTGGGGGTGGATCTCCGCTTCCTCGGGTCTCAGCCGGCCTTCGTCGATCAGCCGCTGCACGAAGGTGTGGTCCCTGGTGATCTGCTCGAACACGCCGTGCTTGAGCCGGTAGGCACGCGAATCACCGATGTGGGCGAGCTGCAGCTTCGTACCCTCGAGCAGGATCGCCGTTACGGTGGTGCCCATCCCGGCGAGCTGCGGATTGGTCGCGACGAGCTCGGACAGGAGCGAGTTGGCGGTCTGGATCTCGTCGGCGAGATGGGTCGCGGCGTCGCCGTCGTGTCCCCCGTGGTCCAGGTGGACGAGGTCGAGCACGGTGGAGGCGGACGCGACGTTGCCTCCCGCGTGCCCTCCCATGCCGTCGGCGACGACGGCGAGGTACCGCCCGACGTAGGCGGAGTCGTCGTTCTTCGCACGGACCATGCCCACGTCGGAGCGGGCAGCGAACCTCAGGGCCAGCTGCACGCCTATGGCCTCAATTCGATGACCGTCTTACCGATCCGGATGGGTACTCCCGGTTCGACGGGCAGCGCGCGCGTGAGCTGGGTTCCTGCGAGAAACGTGCCGTTCGTGGACCCGAGGTCCTCGACGAACCAGCGGCTGCCCTGGGGGAACAGGCGTGCGTGTCGGCCGGAGGCGTAGTCGTCCTCGAGGATGAGCGTCGCCTCCTGGGCCCGGCCGAGCAGGATGGGGCTCGCGGCAAGGTCCACGGTCGTCCCTGCCAGGGGTCCTTCGGTGACGACCAGGCGACGGGCCGAGGTCCGCACTGGCGCGGGTTCCTCGGCCAGATCCGGGTTCTTGCGGATCTCGCGTGCCGACGGCGTGCCGACCTTGTTGCGGCGGCCGACCACGAGGTCACGCCGCAGTGCTCCGACCGTGCTGAGCACGAGGACCCACAACAGGATGAGGAACCCGAACCGCAGGAGTGTGACGGTGAGTTCGCCTGCTTCGCTCATCGCTGGCCACTCCCGTCCTGTGTGGGGACGAGGCGGAAGGTCAGGCGTGAGCGGCCCATCGTGATGGTCGAGCCGTCCGTCAGTTCGGCCTGCCCGTTGACGCGCTGCCCGTTGACGTAGCTCCCGTTGGTCGACCCGAGATCGACGGCGAAGGTCCGACCGTCCTGGGTGCGGATCTCGAGGTGGCGCCGTGAGACCCCGGTGTCGTCGACGAGGATGTCGGCTTCGGACGAGCGGCCGAGCACGATGGCGCCGGAATTGATGGAGTAGCGCTGGCCGTCGATCTCGAGGATCGGCTGGTACCGCGTGGGCTGACGGCGCGGGGCCGCCGGTGCGGCCGGACCGGCCGGACGGCGGGGAGCTGCCTGCTTCTCGATGGACGAGTCGATCTCGAAGAGGCCGGCCTTCAGGTCGGGATCGTGCTCGAAGGAGACCCGGACGGGCCCCTGCAGGCTGTACTGCTGGCTGTTGACATGGGCGATCACCACGTCGCACAGTTCCTCGGCGAGAGCGGATCCCCACTGCTGGGCGAGCTCGAAGTCGGAGTCGGACAGCCGGGCCGTGAAGACGTTGGGAGCAAGGGTGCGGCCCTGCGCGAGGACGAGTGACCGGTTGTCGAGTTCCTTGCGGAGGGCACTGGCGATCTCGAGGGGCTGTACCTGGGAGCGGGAGCCCGTGGTGAAGGCACCCCGGACCAGTCTTTCGAGTCCGCGCTCCACATTGTCGAGAATGCCCATCGTCCGCCTCCTCCCTCCGTTGCTCCGTGGTGTCCGACCTGTCAGCTGTGCGCCGTGGTGCGGTTTCCTGCGCGGAGGACGGCATGCTCCAGCCGGGCAGGTTTCATCCGATACTACTGGGAGCCTCCGGGAATGAGCTCCAGGCAGGCGTCCGGAGGATTACTTTGTCCTAACGATCACCGATCGCGCGGAGTCCCCTGGCAGGTGTCCGCCGTCGCGGCTGCCACCTCACCCGCGCCCTGTTTAGGTGAATGCCGCCGAGCTCGGCTATGCTTGATTCTGCTGTTCACAACACGGGCGCGCTGCGCTCCGGGTTGGAATCTCGAATTGCGCGAGTGGCGGAACGGCAGACGCGCTGGCTTCAGGTGCCAGTATCCGAAAGGGTGTGGGGGTTCAAATCCCCCCTCGCGCACGGTGCAGGACAGAAGAAGGACCCCCGGTGGGGGTCCTTCTTCTGCGTTACGAGTCCTGGGGGCGGTGGCAGGCCGGCGGGGACCCGACGCATCAGCGGAAGTCGCGGGACTTCGTGGTGGCCTTGAGCTGCAGGACCTCGATGCGGTCCGCGACCACGTTGACGATCCCCTCGGACGACCGCTCCAGGACACCCCGCACGATCACGCTGCTGGCTTCCCGTGCCACGCGTCGGTAGCGCTGCCAGACTCCCACCGAGCAGATGACGTTCACGAGTCCCGTCTCGTCCTCCAGGTTCATGAACGTGATGCCGCTCGCGGTCGCCGGCCGCTGCCGGTGGGTCACGACTCCCGCCACCTCGATCCGCCGCCCCGATTCGGCTGACTTCAACTCCAGTGCCGTCAGGGCGCCACGGCGTGTCAGCCTGTTCCTGGCATGGCGCACGGGGTGGTCGTCCGGGGTGATACCCGTGGACCACAGATCAGAGCCGACCTTGTCGATGTCCGAGAGTTCGGGCATCAGCGGCGGCTGGATGTAGACGGCCGTGCCCTTGATCTGGCCCTCCCTCTCTGTGGACGCCGGTCCGGCGTTCCACAGCGCCTCGCGGCGGCTCAGGCCCATCGAATCGAAGGCGCCCGATGCGGCCAGCGCCTCGAGCTGCCCGGCATTGGCACCCGTGCGCCGGGCGAGGTCGGGCATGTCCTCGTAGGGTCCGTTCCGTTCGCGTTCCGCGACGATCTGCTCGGCGAGCTTCAGGCCGAGGGATTCCACGCTGGCGAGCCCGAGCCGCACGGCGTAGTTGCCGTCCCTGCGGTGGATACCGGAGTCGAAGGGCGTGTCCCGGTCGAAGTAGCCCACGGGAGGCTGCTCGTCCTCGGTGCAGCAGTCCATCCCGGTGGTCCCGTCGCGGGGGTCGTCCGGGGGCTGGAAACCGTCGAGGGGTTCGAGGCCCGCATGAACACCGGAATGCAGGATGTCCGGCCGCAGGACGACGGCTCCGTGTCGCCGTGCATCCGCCACGAGCGTCTGCGGTGAGTAGAACCCCATGGGCTGGGCGCGCAGCAGCGAGGCGAGGAAGGCTCCCGGATAATGCAGCCGCAGCCACGCACTGACGTAGACCAGGAGCGCGAAGCTGATCGAGTGGCTCTCCGCGAAGCCGAAGTTCGCGAAGGCGTGGATCTTGGTGTAGATGGTGTCCGCGACGTCGCCGGTGATCCCGTTGGCTTCCATGCCCTCGTACAGCTTGGCCTTGAGGGAGTCGATCCGCTCCTCTCCCCGCTTGGATCCCATGGCGCGCCGCAGGAGATCGGCGTCGGCTCCGGTGCACCCACCCACCACCATGGCCATCTGCATGAGCTGTTCCTGGAAGAGCGGTACTCCGAGGGTCCGTTCGAGGACCGGTTTGAGGGCGGGGTGGATGTAGCGCACCTCTTCCTCGCCCATCTTCCGCTTGATGTAGGGGTGCACGGCTCCACCCTGGATGGGCCCGGGCCTGACGAGGGCCACCTCTATGACGAGGTCGTAGAACTGGCGGGGCTGCAGACGTGGCAGCATCCCCATCTGGGCGCGGCTCTCCACCTGGAAGACTCCTACGGAGTCCGCGAAGCACAGCATGTCGTACACGCCCTGCTCCTCCTTGGGAATGGTGTGCAACTCCCACTTCTCCCCGAAGTGCCGCTCCACGAGATCGAAGTTGTACTGGATCGCGGCGAGGATGCCGAGGCCCAGGAGGTCGAATTTCACGAGTCCCATCCAGGCACAGTCGTCCTTGTCCCACTGGAGGACCGTCCGGCCCTCCATTCGTCCATGCTCGATCGGGCATACTTCTCCGACCGGTCTGTCCGTCAGCACCATTCCTCCTGAGTGGATGCCCATGTGGCGCGGGAACGTGAGCACCTCCTGGGCCAGGCCGACCACGGCCTCGGGGATGTCGTGGTCATCGCTCGAGACGAGACCTCCCCACCGTTCGATCTGCTTCGACCAGGCGTCCTGCTGTCCTGGACTGTGGCCCAACGCCTTGGCCATGTCCCGGACGGCGAACTTGGGGCGGTAGGTGATGACGTTCGCCACCTGGGCCGCATTGAACCGCCCGTACTTGCGGTAGACGTACTGGATGACCTCCTCGCGGCGGTCCGAGTCGAAGTCCACGTCGATGTCCGGTTCCTCGTCGCGCATGCTCGAGAGGAACCGCTCGAAGGGGAGTTGGTACTTGATGGAGTCCACTGCGGTGATCTCCAGCAGGTAGCACACGGCCGAGTTGGCCGCCGACCCCCGGCCCTGGCACAGGATGCCGTTGCGGCGTGCGTAGTGGACGAGGTCGTGGACGATCAGGAAGTATCCGGGGAAGTTCTTGTTCTCGATGACCTCCAGTTCACGTTCGATCCGGTCACGGACATCGGCCCGTCCGCCGTAGAGCTTGTCGGCCCCCTGCCAGACGAGCTCGCGGAGATAGCTCATCTGGGTATGGCCCTCCGGCAGGTCGATGTTCGGCAATCCCGGTCGGACGCTGCGCAGGGTGAAGGAGAGATCGGCGGCGATCTCCACGGTGCGTTCCACCGCTCCGGGATAGTCCCTGAAGCGCCGGGCCATCTCCGCCCCGCTGCGCAGGTGGGCCGCCCCGGCCGCGGGAAGCCAGCCGTCCATCTGGTCCAGGCTCCTGCGGGCGCGGACGGCAGCCAGGGCGGAGGCGAGGCGGTGCTGCTGCGGGGTCGCATAGTGGACGTTGTTGGTGGCCACGGCGGGCACCTTCAGGCGGGCGGCGATCGCGGCCAGGGCGTCATTGTGGGCGGTGTCCAGGGGATTGCCCTGGTCGATGAGTTCGACGGCGACGGAATCCCTCCCGAAGAGGTCGATGAGCAGCCGCAGTTCCGCCTCCGCTGCGGCGTCGCCCTCCGCGACGAGTGCCGAGCGCACCGTGCCCTTCCTGCATCCCGTCAGGATCAGCCACTGGCCTTCGGCATGTCCCGCGAGGCGCTCCAGCTCGTAGCGGGGCTTCCCCTTCTCGGCGTCGACGGCGAGCTGCGCCTCGGTGATGGCCGTGGACAGGCGGTGGTATCCGGCGGAACCGCGTGCGAGGACCAGGAGGTGCCGGCCCTCCGGATCCGCTTCACCGTTCTGGGGCTTCGACAGCCCGAGGGACAGCTCGGTGCCGTACATGGTGGAGAGTCCCGGGTACTTCTCCGCTGCTTCCGCGAAGTGCACGGCGCCGTAGAGGCCGTCGTGGTCTGTCAGGGCCATGCCGGTGATGCCGAGGCGCTGTGCTTCCTCGGCGAGGTGTTCGGGGCTCGAGGCGCCGTCGAGGAAGCTGAAGTTGGAGTGGACGTGGAGCTCCGCGTACGGCACCACGGGACCCTCGGGTGCCGTCACCTCGGCGGGTGCCGTGTACGGCAGGCGCTTCCTCGACCAGGCGGGGCTGTCTCCGCCGTCGGCTCCGCGGGGTGGAGCCCCCGGCCTGGTGTCGGTCAGGTTCCGTTCGAAATCCGACCACGGGATGGGCGGGTTGTTCCAGCCCATGGCCACCTCCCTGTCCTGGCTTCCGTGCGGTTGTGTGTCGTCTGTCCGTACCTCGGGTGTGTCCCTGAGGTACGTGGTCCCACCGGGGTCAGTCGTAGCTGGCCTCGACCCACCACGCGTGGTCCTCGAGCAGCAGCAGCCACGCCGATCCCGACCGGTCCACCAGCTGGAAGCGGTTCACCACGCGGCCCTTCGGGTCCCACCAGCGTTCACTGATCGGCCACGGGCCCGCCCAGGAGTGGACGGGTCGGCGGGCGTCGTCGGGACCCGCGCTGAAGAAGGCGGGATCGGCACTCAGGATTCCCCGGGGGTCGACGTCGACCTGGTTCCCCCGGGAGTCGACGACGGCGGCGGGGACGGGGACGGCGAACACCGTGGCGGGAGCGGGGCCCGGCAGGCGCCCGGGCCAGGGCTGGTCGCGGTCCTTGACGGGCACCGTGGCGGGGGACGACGGCGCATCCCCCCAGGGGATGAACACGCGGCGGTCCCCCAGGAGCCGTCCGCCGGCGATGATCGCGGTGAGGACGGCGCCGTGTCCCAGCATGCTCTGCACGCGGGCCAGGCCGTGGTGGATGCCCTCGTCCGGTCCCGTTCCCCACAGGCCGTCCGCGTGGTCGCTGAGGTCCTCGACGATGTCCGGCACGACATGGACCCGCGTGATGCCGGAGGTCAGGCCGTGGTCGGATGCATTGGTGCCCTGGAGCTGCCAGCGCACGCGATCCACGACGTCGTCCGCGTCGAACCAGCGCGGATGCTGCCATCGGCGCTCCGACACCTCGCCCGACTCGGTGTGCAGCGAGACATGCAGTGCACTGCAGACCAGTCCTGCCTCCCGCAGTGCGTCGACGAACTCACCGGCCCTGGTCCGGAAGGCGAACGCCAGCTGGTCGATGCGGGCGAGGGGCGGTTCGAAATCGGCCAGGGTGTCGAGCTGGGGCGGCGGTGTCCGGGCGACGACGTCCCGATGGTCCTGTCCGCTGGCCTGGCGGTGGGCGATGGCTCCTTCGATGCCGAAGCGGTTGCGGACGTCGGAGGCCCTGAGTGCTGCGAAGTCACCGAGTGTGCGGATACCGAGGCGCTTGAGCAGCACGGTGAGCTTCGGCAGCTCGAGGACCTCCAGGGGGTAGCTGGTCAGGAACAGCGAGGATCGGCCCGGCGGGATGATCACCAGCCGTGCGGCGTCGGGATCCTCCAGCTGGTCCGTCGCCCTGGCGGCCAGTTCGGCGGCGAACGGGCCGTCCGCGATCCCGATGCGCACATCGGAGAGGCCCATCGCCACCAGCGCGCCGAACAGCACCCCGGCTGCCTCCTCCTCGCCGCCGTAGTAGCGCGAGGGTCCCTTGACCCTGATGGCGCACAGCCCGGGCCGGATGACCTGGACGCCCGGCATGATGGTCTCCACGGCTGCGGTCACGGGTTCGAAGGTGCGTTCATCGAGTGAGGGATCGTACGGGAGGGACACGAGCCCCGTGCTGCGGGCCTGCGCCTCCCTGATGCGCAGGCCCCTTCTCACGCCGTCCTGCCGAGCTGCGGGAGAGCAGGCGAAGACCTCGCCGCGGTCCACGAGGACCAGTGCCGTATCGGCGGGTACCGCGTGCTCGCGGAGCGCTGCGGTGATGGGCCAGTCAGGGCACCAGAGCATCATGATGCGGGTGGCGGGGGCTGTACCGACCGGTGCGGCAGCCAGGGTGGAGGTCATGAGGACATCAGTCGGGGTTCGAACAGGGTGTCGTGCCCGGCTGCGGGGGCACCACCGGCTGGTGGGCGCACCGGCGCCGTGGGACTGAGCGGTGCCGGCGCGGCCGCGCTGCCCTGGAGATCCGCCAGTCCTACATAGGCGTGACGGAGCCGGCCCGAGGGCTGCGTCGCGGTGATCTTCATGCGGCGGCCCCTGAGATGACCGGTTCCAGCACCCAGGCCCTCCCAGGCGCTCTCCGCCACGCCGAGAGTGGAATCGCTCTGCTTCCAGGCGCCGAGTGTGATCAGTGCGGCTCCCCGCTGACGTAGCCGGGCCCTGAGCCGGGCCCATTCGGTGGGGGCCAGGTGCTCCGGAGCGCGGGTCAGGACGATCGAGACGACGTCCACGAGTGCCGCCGTCACCGTGAGCCACTGGGTCCCGGGATCGGGGACCAGGATGAGGCGTTCGAGGTTGATGCCGAAGCCCTGCGCCGCCTCCACGCTGAAGTCGGGCATGCCGATCACACTGCACCAGGCACCTGTCGCGGAGGGTCCGGCGAGCAGGGACATGGCGAGGGCCGTGGAGTTCCGGACGGCGTAGGCCCCGCCGGACTGCAGCCCGCCGCCGGGCAGGATCCGGGCGAGGGCGGGGACCGTGGGCATCCTGCGGGAATCGAGGGTGCTGGCCTGCATGCTGTTGATACGCGCCTGCAGGTCCAGTGGGCCGGGTGAAGCAGCACCCCGCCGCCCGAAGGAGTCAGCGCGTGACGCATCCCGGGGGTCGGAGGAGGGCGCATCCCATTCGAGGGCATGGCCGGCAGCTGGAGGCGTCACCCGTCAATATTCGAATACCTGTTCGATTAAGTCAATCGGCGCGCCTCCGCGGAAAACAGCACAGCCTGTGTTAGGCGCACGCCTGTGTCATCCGCCCATTCTTCGTGCGGTCAGGCGTCTGAGGTCTTCTTGGCCGCGTCGCGTTCCTTCACGCGTGCTGCCTCCGCACGGACCGCAGCCTGCGTGGATCGCTCGGCGACCAGCCAGGCGGGCGGATCCTGCAGCAGTGCGGTGATCTGCACGCTCGTCAGCGGATCGGTGATGCCTCCACGGGCCAGTCCACCGATCGAGATGCCGAGCTTCTGGGCGACGACGGGTCGTGGGTGCGGGCCCGTGCGGCGCAGTTCGGCGAGCCATTCGGGAGGGGTCTGCTGCAGTTCGTCGAACTCCGCCCGCGTCAGCTCAGTCTCCTGGAAGTCCTGCGGAGCGGCGGGCAGGTAGATTCCCAGCTTCTTGGCCGCGGTGGCGGGCTTCAGGGTCTGGGGGGTTTTGGCGGGAGTCATGGTCCCAGCTTAACGGCCACGCCTGATGGTCACGGGCAGGCGCTACTGTGATCAGATGCCCAGCGACCAGCCCCGAGCCCTCTCCGTCGGCTTCGTGCCCGGCGTGACGCCGGGCAAGTGGGTGGCCAGGTGGCGCGAGCGGCACCCGGAGATACCACTGGAGCTGCACCAGCACGATGACGACCCCCTGGCAGGCCTGCGGAGCGGAACCGACGACGTGGTCTTCGTCCGGCTGCCCGTGGACCGCGCGGGTCTGCACCTCATCCCGCTCTACGAGGAACAGCCGGTCGCGGTGATGTCGAGGGAGAACGAGCTCTCGCTCTACGACGACATCCCACCCGGGGAACTCGAGGGGCTGGCCCTGCTCGACGTCGATGAGTGCGGTGGCGCCAGGACCGCCGTGGAGGTTGCTTCCTCCGGTGCGGGCGTCGTCGTCCTGCCGATGTCCCTCGCCCGCATGTTCGCCCGCAAGGATGCCGTGCACAGGCCTGTCCCGGGTCTGCCCACCACGACCATCGGTATCGCCTGGCGGATGGACGACGAGTCCGACGACGTCGAGGAGTTCATCGGCATCGTCCGGGGGCGGACGGCCCAGAGCTCACGCCAGCCCTCGCAGCGCGAGGCCCCGAAGAAGACCGCTGCCCAGAAGTCGGCTGCGAAGAAGGCCGCGGCAGGCGGAGCGGCCAGGGACCCGAAAGGGCGGAAACCGCCGCCGGGGAAACCCGGGCGTCCGT
This sequence comes from Arthrobacter sp., assembly GCA_030147325.1. Lineage (GTDB taxonomy): Bacteria > Actinomycetota > Actinomycetes > Actinomycetales > Micrococcaceae > Arthrobacter_D. Next base: position 16,225 of record JASLAA010000091.1, read on the forward strand.
CGGGATCATGCGGGAAACGGCGCTGATCCATCCACCGGCGCGGCGGTCCCCGTCGTGCGGCCGTCCCTGCTGAGCCGGCGGTCCCGATTCGGAGCACGCAGGCGGATCAGGTCTGCGCCGGTTGCCCGTTGCTCGCCATCGTGCCGCCGTCCACGGGCAGGACGACGCCCGTGATGAAGCGCGCGTCCTCGCTCGCCAGGAAGGTGATGGCCGCGGCGACCTCCTCCGGGCGGCCGCCCCTGCCGAGGGCGATACGCCGCGAGAACTCGTCGGAGAGTGCGTGTTCCTCGCCGTCGTCGCTCGTGAGGTCCGTCCAGATGAACCCGGGTGCGACGGCGTTCACCCGCACACCGTCCTTGCCATGGTCCAGGGCGACGGCGCGGGTGAAGTTGCTGACCCACCCTTGGCCGCGTTGTAGGCACTCATGCGCCAGTCCCCTGCCAGTCCGGAGACCGAGGAGACGTTGACGATGCATCCCCGGCTCTCCAGCAGGTGTTCGAGGGCCGCTTTCGTCCCGTAGAAGACGCCTGAGAGATCGGTGTCGAGAACGCGATGCCAGTCCTCCACCCCCGTGTCCTGGACGGTCCCCTGGGTGATGGTCCCCGCGTTGTTGACGAGGACGTCCAGGCGCCCGTACTGCCCGACGGCACCCTGCACCATGGCCACCACCTGGTCGTAGTCCGCGGAGTCGGCCTGCACCGCCGTCGCCCGGCCCTCGGGCAGGGCGGGCCTTCCATGGTGCGTGCCGACAGCTGTATCCACCGCTGTACCGACAGGTGTATCGACAGCGGTGCCGACCGCGGCGTCAGCCGAGGGACGCGAGGGCGAAGACGGTGGCCGCGATGCCGAAGCCCATGACGCCGATGGTCGTCTCCATCACGGTCCAGGTCCTGAGCGTCGTCTTGACGTCCATGTTGAAGAACCGTCCGACCAGCCAGAAGCCGGAGTCGTTCACGTGGCTCGCCACCACGGAACCGCCTGCGACGGCGACGACGAGTGCCGCGACCTGCAGGGCGTTGTAGTCCCCGGCGAGGATGGCCGGGGAGATGAGGCCGGCCGCGGTGGTCAGCGCGACCGTCGCCGAGCCCTGCGCGATCCTGAGGATCGCCGCGATGAGGAACCCGGCGAGGATGATCGGGATGCCGAGGTCGCCGAGCACGTCCGCGAGGGCGTCGCCGATGCCGCTGGTCCGCAGGACGCCGCCGAACATGCCACCCGCCCCGGTGATCAGGATGACCGAGCAGACGGGGCCGAGTGCCGACTCGAGGGTGCTCTCGAGGACGCTCTTGTCGATACCGCGGCGGCGCCCGAGGACGTAGGACGCCACGAGGAGGGAGATCAGCAGGGCCACGGGTGTCTCGCCGAGGGTCCGCAGCAACTGGAACCAGGCCTGGTCGGTCAGGGACTCGTCAGCGGCGCCGGAGCGGGCCACGGTGTTCAGGCCGGTGTTGAGGAAGATCAGTGCCAGGGGGAGCAGGAGGATGCCCACGACGGTGCCGAATTTCGGCGGGTTCGCCTCGGCGTGCTCGTCGGCCCTACCGAGGAGGTCGGGAACGGGCAGGACGTACTTCTTGCCGGCCCAGAGTCCGTAGAGGTACGACGTCACGTACCAGGTGGGGATGGCGGCGACGAGGCCGATCATGATGACGATCCCCACGTTGGCGCCGAAGAATTCCGACGCGGCGACGGGTCCCGGGTGCGGCGGCACGAAGATGTGCATCACCGAGAAGGCACCGGCGGCGGGAAGGCCGTACCGGAGGACGCCGCCACCGAGGCGGCGTGCGACGGAGAAGACGATGGGCAGCATGACCACGAGGCCGGCGTCGAAGAAGATGGGGAAGCCGAAGATCAGCGACGCGATGCCCAGTGCGAGGGGAGCCCGGTTCTCACCGAAGACCCTGATGAGGTAGTCGGCGAGTACCTTGGCTCCGCCACTGGTCTCGACGAGTCGGCCGAGCATGGCGCCCAGACCCACCAGGAGCGCCACGGCCCCGAGGGTGGAACCGAAACTCCCGACCAGGACCGTGACGATCTGCGACGTAGGGATCCCGGTCGCGAAGGCGGTCGCGAGGCTGATGAGGATCAGGGCCACGAATGCGTGGATGCGCAGTTTGATGATCAGGAACAGCAGGACGAGGATCGCCGCGGCGGCGATCAGGAGGAGTGGACCGGCGGTGAGGCTCTGGGTCCAACCTTCGATGGGCATGTCTTCTCCGTTGGACGTTGTATGCGGGGACTAGGTGCTGAGGAGGTCGAGCTGGTCGATGACGTCGTCCGTCACCTGGTCGGGCGTGCCGGTGTTCTCGATCCTGACGCCCTGCTCGTCGGCTTCGAGGGGTTCGAGCGTGCTGATCTGCGACGGCAGGAGCGACTCCGGCATGAAGTGGCCACTGCGGGTCTTCATGCGTTCCAGGATGAGGTCGGTGTCGCCGAGGAGGTGCACGAAGCGGACCCGGCCCTGGGCGCGGGTGAGCACGTCGCGGTAGGAACGCCTGAGGGCCGAGCAGGTGACGACGGTGCTGCGGCCGGACTGCGCCTCGGCCGTCATCCAGTTCTTCATCGACTCGAGCCACGGCCAGCGGTCCTCGTCCGTGAGGGGTGTCCCCGAGGTCATCTTCGCGATGTTCTCCGCTGGGTGGAACTCGTCCGCTTCGGCGTAGATCCAGCCGAGCCGCTGCGCGAGCTGGGTCGCGATGGTGGTCTTGCCGGATCCGGAGATCCCCATGACGACCACGTGCCGTGGCTGTTCCTCCATGCTGACTCCCTTGTCGCTCCTGTGCCGTGGATCACGACGACAGCAAAGGTAACACCATTACCCCGCCAAAGGTAGTACCTTTCGCGGCCGATCCGATCGATCTATGGTGGAGGGACCGGTCGCCTGACCGGCCGCACCAGGGAGGACGATGACGGCGCAGCCAGTTCGTGCGGGAACGCCGGCGGGGACGGCCGCGGTGTTTCCCACGCGCATCATCGACGCGCTCGGCCAGGACATAGCGGACGGCGTGCTTCCCGAGGGGGCACGGCTGACCATCGAGGGTCTCCAGCAGCAGTTCGGGGTCTCCCGCACCGTGGTCCGGGACTGCATGCGCGTGCTGGAAGCGATGAACCTGATCGTGCCGAAGCGTCGGATCGGGCTGGTCGTGCAGGGGCCCGAGTGCTGGAACGTCTACGATCCCCGGGTCATCCGGTGGAGGCTCAACGGGCGGGGCCGGGCCGACCAGTTCCGCTCGCTCACGGACCTGCGCCGCGCCGTCGAACCCGTCGCGGCCGCACTGGCCGCGCGCCAGGCGTCGGCGGGGCAGCGCCTCCGGATCGTGGAGCTCGGTCTGGATCTGCGGCGGCTGGGCGAGAACGGCGACCTCGAGGAGTTCCTCGGCGTGGACATCGAGTTCCATACGCTCATCCTGGAGGCCAGCGGCAACGAGATGTTCCTCGCGCTGCGCGGGGTGATCGCCGAGGTGCTCTCGGGGAGGACCCACCAGGGCCTCATGCCCCACCATCCGAGGGAGCACGCACTCCTGACTCACCAGCAGGTGGCGTCGGCTGTCAGGGACGGGGACTCCGGGCAGGCGGAAGCGGGCATGGCGTCGCTCCTCGCCGAGGTGAGCCGCGCCATCGACTGACGCACGCCGCGCATGCAGGAGGGGAGCCGCCGTCCGGCGACTCCCCTCCTGCGCCCTGGATGCGGGCGTCAGACGGTGGCGTGGTCCGTGCCGACGGGAGTGACGACCTCCGCGGTCGGTTCCATGTTCTCGGCGTCGACCATCCAGGCGTACTGCTCGAGCTTGGCGATGAAGCCGTGGAGCAGGTCCGCCGTGGTGGGATCCTCCTCGTCGATCTGGTCATGGAC
>JASLAA010000164.1 GCA_030147325.1 Arthrobacter sp.
GTCGTCGCATGCGCTGGCTTGCGCCCTGACGTGACGTGGTCGCGCCTCGGTGCGCGGTCAGGCCGCCCACTTGAGCAGCTCGTGCAGGTGGTAAGCGCTGAGCTGATCGCGATGAAGATACCTGTCGAAGTAGTCCCGTGAATTATCGACCAGCCGCTCGCGCTCCTCGGGCCGATTGAGATAGTGATCACAGAGGTCTACGAGATCGGAGAGATCTTCCTTGGTGTAGACGATGTGCTCCCGGTCGACGAGTGGCACATGGAGGCGAGCCTTGTGGGGGTAGGCCACGATGCAGGCGCCGACCGCCATGTACTCGACCAGCCGATAGGAGAGGGGCCCTTCTCCCGGTACGTCGATGCAGACCCGGGAGCTCGCGATGTCTCGCAGGTACTGCGAGTACATGGTGAGGCCGGACCCGCCTTCGAAGCCGAAGCGATCCTGCTCCTGCAGGAGTTGGAGGACCGGGCCGCGGACCTGCGGTGAGAAGTGCAGGCTGAAGCGACCGTAGACGTCGTACGCGGGGCGCCTGCGGCGGCGCAGGTGGACGAGGTTTCGGTGGAGCGACTCGTGCTCAAGGGGAGCGAAGCCACCGGGAACGACGTTCTCCTGCGGATACCCCTCGCTCCGAAAATGCCGCTTGAAATACAGCAGGCACCTGTCCGCACATTCCTCGTTGACATGCAGGTAAGGGCTCTGGTCGATTGCGACGTCGTGCTTCACGCCGTCGACGACAACTTCGAGCACCACCACGCTCGGATAGGTCTGTGGGATATCGGCGACCTCGGTCGTCACCATTCCGGCCATCGCCACACGAAGCGATGCGAGCCGGCGGGCCATTCGTGAATCCGCTTCCGCCTGCAGACCAGCGGAACCCGAGAGGTAGTTCGACGGCCACCGGACCGTGACGCCGGCGAGGCGCTCCTCCTCCAACGGCCAGGAAAGGGGCACGGAAGCCATCGAGCCCCGCCTGACGCTCCAAGCCGCGTCGATCGCGAGGTTCTTGTAGGTGCTCGGATTCTTGAGCAGCCTTCGACGATGGGGAGTCAGCAGCCGGTTAGCGATTGCCACGGGCGCTTCGAGCGATGGGTGCATTTTGGAAACTCGAGTCTTGGAAGCGGGACAGGATTGCGCGAGCGACCACCCGGGCAATGAAGAGGGCCGAGGGTACCGGTACAGGTTCCCCCGACTCCCCGCAGGCCTCAGTCCTCGGAGGAGTCGGACGAACGTTCGACCCGCTCGTCGCGACCGAGGAGCCGATCGACCCACCCTGGGTCCGCGAGCTCTCGCGTGCTGGCTATGCGCAACCCGTCCGAGTAGACCACCGCACTCGGGGTGTCCCCGTTGCGGTACACACCCTGCTTGAAGTAGACACCGGTGTTGCCCGGCTTGCTCTGGTCGTTGAAGGACACGACGAGACGGTCGTCGACCCACAACTCGTAGAGCCCGACATCCGGATCGGACGAGTACTTGATGTGCACCACGAACTCGATCCACTCCCCGCGCCGTAGCGGGGCGGTCCAGCGGTCACCGTTGCGCTGGAAGGCAATGTAGCCCTCGGGCTGAGAGTCCGAGCGGCCGACCGTCATGAGTCCGTAGAGCCCGTCCTTGGCCAGAGGACTGCTCTGCTCGTCGTTCGACCGCCACTGCGCGAACGTGAATTCGGGAGTCGCACCGCCTTCCGGGAACATCGTGTACCACCGGTACCAGACGTCGTCTCCTTCTTCCACGTCATGTTGCTCCCCCTTGAGCAGTGCCTCCGTGCGACCGCGAGGTGAGTCTCCGCAGTCCATGGGAATGCACTCGCCCTCGACGCTCTCGAAGCGTCCTGCGAAATCGCCTTGGCGGCTAAGCGACTCGACCACGTCGTATCGCTCTTCGTCGACCGACTGGACCTCGGTCCACTGGGAGAAGTCGCCGGTCTCGAAATCGGCGACGGCCAGCAGGTGACCGGAAGGGGGCCTCGTCACCGCTATCACGGCGGCGACGACGAGGACCAAGGCAAGGACGGCGAGACCAAGGAACTTCGAGGGACCGCGGCCGGCGCGCCTAGGTCGACGGCGCGCGTCTGCGCCGCCGGCGCCTCCGGCTTTGATCTCTGTTTCCGTCATCGCCGTTGCAGTGTAGGTCCGGCCGGTCCTAGCCCCTCCTGGATGGCGCGCCTGGAGCGGAGGCACGCCTCACAGCGACGCGGCCGCGGCCGCTGAGCGGCTCCTTGGCCGAGCGCCTATCGGGCTTCGGCCACAGCGCGCGTGGTTGCGATCCTCATGCCGTCGAAGTAGACCTCAGCCGTCCCTTGACCGTGGTCCATGCGGTACAGCCCGATCTTCATGTAGTTGCCGGTGGACGACAGCGTTCTGGCATACCTGATTCCGACCTTCACATCGTTGATCCAGAGCTCGTCGTAGCCCTTCGTGGAGTCCTTCGACCAGTGAGAGTGCCACAGCACCTTGTACCAACGCCCGCGCTCGAACTCCGCAGCGGGCAGCTTCCAGATGGCGCCGCCGTCATTGTCGAACGTGAGTTCCCCGACCCTGAAGGTCAGGCCGGCCAAGTGCTCGCGATTGTCGTTGGAATTGGTTTGTGTCAGGTGGAGGGCGTCACCAGCGCGGGTGGGGAGTGCCGTGGAGTCGGGAATCATGAACCAGTAGCGATGCCAGTAGTCGTCCCCTTCTTGAGGAGCATAACCCCGTGA
>JASLAA010000203.1 GCA_030147325.1 Arthrobacter sp.
CCGCCGATCTCACGGAGCAGCGCCCGGATGGCCGTGCGTCCCATGTCCCGCAGCGGTTGCGCGACGGTGGTCAGCTGCGGAGAGGTCTGCTCGCTGGTGTAGGTGCCGTCGAAGCCCACCACGCTCAGCTCGTCCGGCACCGTGATGCCCCGCGCGTGGGCCTCGGCGAGCACGCCCACCGCGATGCTGTCCGAAGCCGCGAAGATGGCCTGCGGTGGTTCGTCCAGCGCGAGGAGCTGGTCGAGGCTCCGCCGCCCGGTCTGGGGGTCGAAGGTGCCGGCCAGGACGTAGTCCTCGGAGATCCGGAGCCCCCGCTCCAGAAGGGCTGCGACGTAGCCGTGCTCGCGGTCCTGACTGCATTCCGCGCTCGCGGGCCCGCCGATGAAGGCGATCCGGGTGTGACCGAGGGCGAGCAGGTGCTCGGTGGCGGTCTTCCCTCCGGCCCAGTTCGTGGCTCCGACGCTGGCCACGCCGCGTCCCGGAGGATTGATCGGGTCGATGACCACCACGGCTATCCCCCGCTTCTTCACCTCCTTGATCTCGCGCGGGGACCACCGGGACGTGACGAGGAGCAGCCCGCGGCGGCCGGACGCCTGCATCCTGTCCGCCCGTTCCCCGGCGGGCAGGTGGGTGGGCCCGGTCTTGGACAGGACGACTTCCGCCCCCTGCACCTCCGCACCCTCGAGGATCCCGTCCATCACCTCGGAGTAGTACGCCGTCGTGACGTTGTCCACGGCGACGTCGATCAGCGTCGAGCCGGTGGGAACGAGGGCCCGGCGCTGGCCCGGCGGCTGGTAGCCGGACTCCCGCAGGGCTTCCAGGACGCGCTTCCGCGTGGCGGGAGCGACGTCCTCCCGTTCATTGATCACCTTGGACACGGTGGGCGTGGAGACCCCGGCAAGAGCCGCGACGGACGCGAGCGTCGCTTTCGTCTTCAGTTCTGCTTCCGACAAAGTTTCGAGATCCTTTCTGCTGACGGGCCGGAGAGTTGCCGTTGAGAACCGGTTCTCCGAGCGGAGGGCTGTCCTGAATATCTTCGGGAGCCTGCGCTGACCTGCCATTGACCGATGACTGTGATGCAGGTAACTTTACTCTTGTTAGTTTGTTGTTATCGAAAACATTTCGAGATTCCTTCCGCAGCGTGGCGGTCAACGATCGCAGAGCCGCGGAGTTGACCTGCCCACACCAGCCGGCCCCCAGGCCTCGAGCTGAGTCGAACGGAAGAACTGATGACCATGCGAACACGCACCTCTCTGATCTCGGCAGTCTCCGCCATCACCCTGGCCCTCAGCCTCTCCGCCTGCGGATCCAGCGGCCCGTCCGATCCCGCTGCAGATTCCGATTCTCCCTCCATGTGGGCGTTGACGGGCAGTAGCGAGGACATCTTCCGCTCGTCCGTCGAGAGCTGGAACGAGGCCAACACCGACGACACCATCAACCAGGAATTCTTCGCCAACGACGCCTACAAGACGAAGGTGCGCACCGCCATCGGAGCGGGCGAGGGGCCGACGTTCATCTACGGGTGGGGCGGTGGCGTGCTGAAGTCCTACGTCGACGCCGGCCACGTCAGCGATCTGGACCAGTTCCTCGCCGACAACCCGGACGTGAAGGACCGCTACATCCCTTCCGTCCTGGAGAACGGCGTGATCGACGGCAAGACCTACGCGCTTCCCAACAACAACATGCAGCCGGTCGTCCTCTACTACAACAAGCAGGTCTTCGAGGACATGGGCGTCGAGCCCCCCGAGACCTGGGACGACCTGATGGCCCTGGTGCCGGAATTCAACGAGGCCGGGATCGCGCCCTTCGCCCTGGCGGGCCAGTCGAAGTGGCCGAACCTGATGTGGCTGTCCTACCTCGTGGACCGTATCGGCGGACCCGAGGTCTTCCAGGCGATCCTGGACGGAGAAGAGGATGCCTGGTCCGATCCGGCGGTGATCGAAGCTCTCACGAAGATCCAGGAACTGGTCGACGCCGGCGGGTTCATCAACGGCTTCTCCTCGATCGCGGCCGATGCCGGAGCCGACAGCGCCCTCCTGTACACCGACAAGGCAGCGATGATGCTCCACGGCGGCTGGGTCTACCAGAACCTGAAGAACGACGCCCCGGAGTTCGTCGAGTCGGGAGAGGTCGGTTTCGTGCCGTTCCCCGAGGTCGAGGGCGGTGCAGGCGACCCCGCCAATGTGGTGGGCAACCCCGCGAACATGTGGTCCGTCTCCTCCACGGCCTCCGATCAGCAGAAGGAATCCGCGCTGAACTACCTCAAGGACGGACTGTTCAGCGAGGAGTACACGCAGGCCATGATCGACTCCGGCGCGGTTCCCGCCGTCAACGGCATCGAGGACCAGCTCGCCGCGTCCGAGGACAAGGACTTCGTGGAGTTCGTCTACGGTCTGGCGCAGGACGCGCCGAGCTTCCAGCTCTCCTGGGACCAGGCGCTGAGCCCCGCTCAGGGTGACGCCATGCTCGCGAACCTCGACCAGATCTTCATCGGCGAGATCACCCCCGAAGAGTTCGCCGAGAACATGAACGCAACCCTGGGCAAATGAGCACGCTGCTGAAGCCCAAGCCCGCCATGAAGGTGCGGGGCGCCCGGGCTGAAGGCCCCTCGGCGTGGATGGTCGTCCCGGCGCTCGTCTTCTTCCTGGTCTTCGCCGTCCTGCCCCTGCTCGGCGTGGTGTTCCTCAGCTTCACCAACTGGAACGGGCTGGGTGCGATCACCTGGGCCGGACTGGAGAGCTGGCGAACCGCCCTCACGGACTCGGTGACGCTGAACGCGCTGACCGTCACGCTGAAGATCATGGTCTACTCGCTCGTGGTGCAGGTCCCGATCAGCCTCCTCCTGGGGGTCTTCACGGCGGGCAACCAGCGCTACCGGGCGGTGCTGGCC
>JASLAA010000253.1 GCA_030147325.1 Arthrobacter sp.
CACCTGCCGCTGAGCCCCGAGGCCCAGGCCGAGGCGCGCATCCTGATGCTCTCCTCGAACAACATCCTGAAGCCGTCCGACGGCCGTCCGGTCACCCTGCCGTCGCAGGACATGATCATCGGTCTGCACCACCTCACCACCAAGCGCGAGGGCAGTGCCGGCGAAGGTCGCGTCTTCACGAGCATGGCCGAGGCGGTCATGGCGTTCGACATGGGCTCGCTCCACCTCAACTCGGTGGTCCGGATCCGCGTCGACAACTTCGTGCCCAGCGCGGACATCGCCGCTCCCGAGGGCTGGGAGCCGGGTACGCCTGCGCTGATCGAGACCTCCCTCGGGCAGGTCCTCTTCAACGAGACGCTTCCGCTGGACTACCCGTGGGTGGAGAAGGTCGCCGACAAGGGCCAGCTCTCGACGATCGTCAACGACCTCGCCGAGCGCTACCCGAAGGTCGTCACCGCGGCGACGCTGGACAACCTGAAGGACGCCGGTTTCTACTGGGCCACCCGCTCGGGCGTCACCGTCGCCATCTCGGACATCTCCGCGCCGATCAACAAGGCCGGCATCATGGAGGGCTACGAGACGCAGGCCGCCAAGGTCCAGTCGCAGTTCGACAAGGGCCTGATCGCCGACGAGGAGCGCCGTCAGGAGCTCATCGACATCTGGAACAAGGCGACCAACGAGGTCGCCGCGTCCATGCGCGCCGCCATGCCGAAGGACAACACCATCAACCGCATGGTGTCCTCCGGAGCACGTGGTAACTGGCTGCAGGTCCGCCAGATCGCGGGTATCCGCGGCCTGGTGGCCAACCCCAAGGGTGAGATCATCCCGCGTCCGATCAAGTCCTCGTACCGCGAGGGCCTGACGGTCCTGGAGTACTTCATCGCCACGCACGGTGCCCGTAAGGGCCTCGCCGACACCGCCCTGCGGACGGCCAACTCGGGTTACCTCACCCGGCGCCTGGTCGACGTCTCGCAGGACGTCATCGTCCGCGAGGACGACTGCGGTACCGAGCGCGGCCTGAAGGTCACCATCGCGGTACCGAACGCCGACGGCGAGCTGGTTCTGCACGAGGAGGTCGAGAACTCGGCGTACGCACGTACGCTGGCCACCGACGTCGTCGACTCCAAGGGCAAGGTCCTCGCAGCCGCGGGGTCCGACGTCGGAGACGTCGTGATCGGTGAGCTGTTCGAGGCCGGTATCTCCGACATCAAGGTCCGCTCGGTGCTCACCTGCGAGTCCAGTGTCGGAACCTGTGCGCTGTGCTACGGCCGCTCGCTCGCGACCGGCAAGACCGTGGACATCGGAGAGGCCGTCGGCATCATCGCCGCGCAGTCGATCGGTGAGCCCGGGACCCAGCTGACCATGCGTACCTTCCACACGGGTGGTGTCGCTTCGGCGGAGGACATCACCCAGGGTCTGCCCCGTATCCAGGAGCTCTTCGAGGCGCGTACCCCCAAGGGCGTCGCCCCGATCTCCGAGGTCGCCGGCCGCGTCACCATCGAGGATGCCGAGAAGCAGCTTCGCCTGGTGGTCACACCTGATGACGGTTCGGAGGAGATCGCCTACCCGGTGCTCCGCCGTGCACGGCTTCTGGTGACGGACGGCGAGCACGTCGAGGTCGGGCAGCAGCTCGTCTTCGGTGCCGTCGATCCTAAGCAGATCCTGCGTATCCTCGGCCCTCGTAAGGCCCAGGAGTTCCTGGTCGACGAGGTCCAGCGGGTGTACCGCAGCCAGGGTGTCGGTATCCACGACAAGCACGTGGAGGTCATCGTCCGCCAGATGCTGCGTCGCGTCACCGTGATCGAGTCGGGCGAATCGACCCTTCTTCCCGGAGAGTTGGCGGAACGCCGCCGCTTCGAGGACGAGAACCGTCGCGTGGTATCCGAGGGCAAGAAGCCGGCGTCAGGCCGTCCCGAGCTCATGGGTATCACCAAGGCGTCGCTCGCCACCGAGTCGTGGCTGTCGGCCGCTTCCTTCCAGGAGACCACGCGTGTTCTCACGCAGGCCGCCATGGAAGGCAAGAGCGACCCGCTGCTCGGTCTCAAGGAGAACGTCATCATCGGTAAGCTCATCCCGGCCGGTACCGGCCTGGACCGCTACACGAAGGTCACGGTCGAGCCCACCGAGGAAGCGAAGGCGAACCTCTTCACCGGTCCGAGCGCGTTCAGCGACTTCGACTACGCCGGTGTCGAGGGTGGCCTGAGCCCCGAGTTCCACGCCATCCCGTTGGACGACTACGACATGGGCAACAGCGACTTCCGCTGATGCGCCGGGTCCCGCCGGCGAGAGCCTGCGGGACGGTTGTACAGGAAAGGCCCCGGACCTCGGTCCGGGGCCTTTTCCCGTCCAGCGGCTCCTCCGGAGCAGGGGCCGGGTGCTGCCCCATCGCCCGGCCGCGGGGGAGGGCGCGCGATGTCTGGTAGACTGGACGCAATTGTTTGTGTGGCAAAGGATCGGCGTTGCGAAACGTATCTCCGCGTTGTACGTAAGTTGTACAACGAATGCCACATTTTCGCACGCCTGCAGTCGTTTCGCGGCAGCTACATGGTTGGTGATGCGCCAAACGACTGATCATCCCGCCCCTGCGGGATGGTGCGGCCCCGCAAGGTGGCCGCTACCGCGGGGGAGGGCACCAGAGATCTCATCTTCTGACATTACGGAGAACACGAAAGTGCCTACGATTAACCAGCTGGTCCGCAAGGGCCGGACACCTAAGGTCTCCAAGACCAAGGCGCCCGCACTGAAGGGCAGCCCCATGAAGCGCGGCGTCTGCACCCG
>JASLAA010000036.1 GCA_030147325.1 Arthrobacter sp.
CGCCGGTGGTCTCGCGGCGGCGGACGCCTGGTTCACCGGCACCGACCTGCTGGTGGAGCAGTTCGTCCCCTTCAGCCGGGAGCTGTCCGTCCTGGTGGCGCGTCGACCGTCGGGGGATGCCGTCGCCTGGCCGGTCGTGGAGTCCATTCAGGTCGACAGCGTGTGCAACGAGGTGATCGCGCCTGCACCGGACCTCCCCGCGGATGTCGCAGCTGCCGTCACGGCCGCTGCGCTGCGGCTGGCCGAGGAACTCGGCGTCACCGGAGTGATGGCGGTCGAGCTGTTCGAGACGCCGGGCGCGGGCTCGGGGTACCTGGTCAACGAACTGGCCATGCGCCCCCACAACTCGGGTCACTGGACCATGGACGGCGCGCTGACGGGCCAGTTCGAGCAGCACCTGCGGGCCGTCCTGGACCTGCCACTGGGCGCCACGGACGCCGTCAGCGCGCACGCCGTGATGAAGAACGTCCTGGGCGGGGCGAACAGCGACATCTACGGCGCCTACCGATCAGCGCTGTCCTCAGGACCATCGGCTAAAGTGCACTTCTATGGCAAGGACGTCCGTCCGGGCCGGAAGATCGGCCACGTGAATGCACTGGCCGGCCCGGGAGAGACGCTGGACGCGGTTCGCGCTCGGGCCACGAAGGTAGCCGCATTGCTCCGCGACGGCGCCGACCTGCCCTCCGCAGCCCAGGATTGACCGAAGGGAACGCAGTGACGAACGCCCAGGTAGGCCTCGTGATGGGCTCGGACTCCGATTGGCCGGTCATGGAGGCCGCGGCTGCAGCTCTGGCCGAGTTCTCCATCCCGTACGAGGCCGACGTCGTCTCCGCGCACCGCATGCCGACCGCCATGATCGACTACGGGCGGACGGCGCACGACCGGGGGTTGCGCGTCATCATCGCCGGCGCGGGCGGTGCAGCCCACCTTCCCGGAATGCTCGCTTCCGTGACCCCCCTGCCCGTGATCGGCGTGCCGGTGCCCCTGCGCTACCTCGACGGCATGGACTCGCTGCTGTCGATCGTCCAGATGCCCGCAGGAGTCCCCGTCGCGACGGTCTCCATCGGCGGTGCCCGTAACGCGGGCCTCCTGGCGGTCAGGATGCTCGCTGCAGGCACGGACGAGCAGGCGCAGACCCTGCGGCGCCGGCTCGTCGATTTCGCCGATGCCCTCCGGGCGACCGCCGAGGGCAAGGGTGCGGCACTCAGGGAACGCATCGCTGCCTCGACGGCAGAGCACGCATGATCACCGGCACGCGGGTCCAGGGGACCGACGGTCCGACCACCAGGGGCATCACCGATCCGGTGAGGTACCCCCAATCGGCTCCGCCCGCGGTGCGCACCAAGCGGGCCTTCGTGCTGCTGGCGATGACCCTCGTCCTGCCGGGATCCGCGCAGATCGTCGCGGGGAGCCGGCCCCTCGGCCGCCGGGCACTCCGGACCACCTTCACCTGCTGGGCGCTCGTCCTCCTCGGCCTGGTCCTGGCCCTGACGGACCGCACCCTCCTGGTCGGCATCGTGACGCACCGGTGGTGGTCGCTGCTGCTGATCGTGATGCTGCTCGGCCTCGCCGTCGCCTGGGCGATGCTGTTCGTCAACACGCTGCGCCTGATCCGGATGCCCCTGCTGGACCGCGGTGCGCGTCCCCTCGTGGCCGGGACCCTCGCGCTGCTCATGGTGCTGACCAGCGGATCCCTCGGCTACGGCGCCTACGTGCTGGGGGTCGGCCGGTCCACCGTCGGCTCGATCTTCCAGTCCGGCCCGGCCTTCGATCCCGCGGAGGGGCGGTACAACTTCCTGCTCATGGGCGGCGACGCCGGCGACGACCGCTCCGGTCGGAGGCCCGACAGCATCTCCGTCATCAGCGTCGACGCCGAGACCGGTTCCGCCGTGACCCTCAGCATCCCGCGCAACTTCCAGAACGCGCCGTTCTCCGACGACTCGCCCCTGTGGGAGGTCTACCCCGACGGGTACAACTGCGGCGATCCCTGCATCATCAACAGCCTGTACACCGATGTGGCCCAGAACTACCCCGACCTGTACCCCGACGGCACGGACCCGGGAGCGGAGGCCATGAAGGACGCCGCGAGCGGCGTGCTCGGCATCGAGGTCCAGGCGTACCTCCTCGTGGACATGAACGGCTTCGAGGAGCTGGTGGACGCCATGGGAGGGATCCGGATCGACGCCGGCGGTTGGGTGCCCATCACCGCGGCCGAGATCCCAGGTACCGACCCCATCCGCCATTACCCGCCGGACGGCTGGATCAAGCCCGGGGTGCAGACGCTCGACGGTTACCACGCGCTCTGGTACGCCAGGTCGCGAGAGTTCGTCACGGATTACGATCGGATCGCACGCCAGCAGTGCGTGCAGCAGGCCATGATCGCCCAGCTCGACCCCGCGACGGTCCTGACGCGGTTCCAGTCCATCGCAGCGGCCGGCACGCAGATCGTCGAGACGGACATCGCCCAGGACCAGCTGGCAAGCTTCGTGGACCTCGCCCTGAAGGCGAAGGGACAGGAGACCCGCCGCCTGACCATCGGGCCGCCCGACTTCGGCACACCCGCCGAGAACTTCGTGACCTACCCGGATTTCGACCAGATCCACAGCCGTGTCCAAGCCATGTTCGAGCAGGAGGACGGAGGATCCGCGGCGGCGCCGCTGGAGCTCGAGCGGGCGGGACTCACCACGCTGCTGCCGGCCCAGACGTTCGGGGAGGACATCTCGGAGGAGTACCTGCAGGAACTGGCCACCATCGGTGACGATGCCACCCTCGGGGATCTGCTCGCGAACAACGGGGAGTGCTCCCCCGCCTGACCCGGGTCCACCGGTGCGAGCCGGAGGACCACCTCCCCAGCCGAAGGACTCAGCCCATGTACCTCCTGGACAACACGCTCCGCCCCTATGCCTGGGGCTCGGAGCACGCCATCGCCGACCTCCTCGGCCGGGAGCCCTCGGGTGGGCCCGAGGCGGAACTCTGGGTGGGTGCGCATCCCGATTCGCCGTCGTTCACGGTGCAGCCGGACGGCACGCGCCGTAGCCTCCTCGAGGTGATCGACGAGGATCCGCGGCAGCTGCTCGGGGAGCCCTGCGCGGACCGCTTCGGCAACCGCCTCCCGTTCCTGCTGAAGGTACTGGCGGCGGGGTCCGCGCTGTCGCTGCAGGTCCATCCGAGCCTCGAGCAGGCGGCGGCCGGCTACGACGCCGAACAGGCCGCCGGCGTGCCGCAGGACGCGCCCCACCGCAACTACCGGGACACCAATCACAAACCCGAGATGATCTACGCGCTGACCCCCTTCGACGCTCTCTGCGGTTTCCGTCCCCTGCCGGAGGCCGTCCCGGTGTTCACGTTCCTCGCGGACGCCGTCGAGCCCGGGTCCCGGACCCACGAACTCCTCGACTCCGTCGCCGCGCTCCTCACGGCGGGCGGCGAGGACGCCCTGCGCTCCGCCTTCACGCTGCTGCTCGAGGCACCGCCGCATGCCGTCGACGACGTCGGGGCCGCGATCACGCGCCGTGCCGCTTCCACCCACCCGGGCGCCGGGGACGACGCCGTCTCCGCGGACCTCGCGACCGTCCGTGAGCTGTCCGGCCAGTACCCCGGCGATCCGGGTGTCCTGCTGTCGCTGCTGCTCAACCGCGTCGCGCTCCGCCCCGGGGAGGCCCTCTACCTGCCGGCGGGCAACATCCACGCCTACCTCGGCGGACTGGGCATCGAGGTCATGGCGTCCTCCGACAACGTCCTGCGCGGCGGGCTGACCCCCAAGCACGTCGACACGCAGGAACTGCTGGCCACGGTGGTGTTCGAGCCGCTCGCTCCCCCGTCACTCACGGCCGAGTACACCCTGCTCGACCAGGAGGTCTACCGGCCGCCCTTCGACGAGTTCCAGCTCCAGCGCATCGTGCTCGGGGACCCGGCGGCCGGCCCTGCGGGCAGGTCCGCGGACAGGGCCGATGACGGGACGGCGGACAGCCCACTGCCCGCAGGTGAGAGCCTGACCCCCGCGCACGTGCCCGTGGTGCAGAACGGTCCGGTGCTGGTCCTCGCGGTGAGCGGGCCGCTCCTGCTCGACACACCCAACTCGACCCTCCTGGTACCGCGGGGAGGGAGCGCCTTCGTCGCAGCGTCGGAGGCACCGCTCGTCGTCCGTCCGGCGGCCGACGGGCACGGAGCGACGGACGGACCCGTCCTGGCCTTCGCCGTCACCGTCGGCGGCGCGACGCCCGCGCTCTAGCCCCCGGCCGGGAGCGCCGGACGTACCGACCCTGCCGTGCGCCGGGCTCTGCCGTGCGCCGGGCTGGGGCGCGCTCCCCGTCAGGAGCGCCCGCGCACCCGCCTGAGGGCGCCGGCAGCGCGCCCGGCCTGGCTCCGAGCGGCGCGGACACCGCGCTTCGCCAGGGGAAGCGCCCGGCTGAACACCGGGTAGAACGGAGACAGCGGGAGGTCCCAGGTACCCGCGAGCTGGTCCTCGTGCTTCGCCCAGCCCATCTTGAAGCGGGAGACGCCGTCATTGAGAAGACCGTTGAAGTCATAGCGCATCACCCCACGGGCCTTCATCTCCTGGATCGCGAACCACTTGAGCGCATAGTTGGCCCGCAGCCGCTCGCCCTCCTCCGTCATGCCGCCGTAGAGCTCGAAGGACGTGGAGTCGGTGGTGGAGAGCCACAGGAACGCGACGACGTCGTCGCCCTGGAACGCCGCGTACACCGGCGACGCCTCGCCGAGGTTGTCGAAGATGTCCAGGTAGTAGGAATCCTCGTGGATGCCGAACCCGGCGCGTTCGGCGGTCAGCCGGTACACGTCGAGGCACGCGGCGAGCTCCGCGCGCACCACCCGCCGGATGTCCAGGCCCTCGCGCGCGGACTTCCGGATGTACTGGCGGTGCTTCTTCGTCATGTCGGCGAGCAGGTCGTCCTCGGAACGGCGGAGGTCGAGGATGAGCGTACGTCCGATCAGGATGGTGTTCGGGCTCGCCTTCCAGCCTGCCGCGGGCAGGGCGCGGACGACGTCGCTGTCCGCGGCCCAGTCGGGCTCGATCGAGAGGGCCACCGACCGGTGGGCCACGCGGACGTAGCCTGCGAGCGCGTCGAGCACCTCGAGCCCGCGCCCTTCGGCGGTCTGCGGACCACGGGGGATGTAGGCCAGGCTGCGCAGCGGGACCGGGAGGGATTTGAGCACCAGCTGCGCAGCCCCGACCACCACACCGTCCTCCGCCACCAGTACACGGTCCACGCTCCAGCCGTGGGCGGCCTTCGTCTCGCCCCATCCCCACAACTGCTGCGGGTGGCCCCCCAGCTGGTTGACGGTGGAATCCCAGCGGGCACGATCGAGGCACGGTGACACGGAAAGGCTCATCAGACCAGCCTATAGGGGCGCGGCGCCGCCGCCGGCCCTACTCCTTGATGCGGGCGTAGGTCTCCCATTTGTGGGCCTGGTGCTCGCCGTCGACCACGCGGATGGTGCCGGACTTCGAGCGCATCACCATGGACTGCGTGAGGACCTTGTCCTTGCTGTAGCGCACGCCGCGCAGGAGGTCGCCGTCGGTGATCCCGGTCGCCGCGAAGTAGCAGTTGTCGCTGGTGACGAGGTCATTGGTGGAGAGCACCCGGTCGAGGTCGTGGCCGGCGTCGATGGCCTTCTGCTTCTCGTCGTCGCTGGTGGGCCAGAGCCTGCCCTGGATGACTCCTCCGAGGGACTTGATGGCGCAGGCCGCGACGATACCCTCCGGGGTCCCGCCGATACCCATGAGGGCGTCGACGTCGGTACCCTCACGGGCAGCCGCGATGGCTCCTGCGACGTCGCCGTCCATGATGAACTTCGTGCGGGCACCCGCGGCGCGGATCTCGTCGACGAGGGGCTTGTGGCGGTCGCGGTCGAGGATCATCACGTTGAGCTGGCTGACCTTCTTGTTGTTCGCCTTCGCGATGAGGTGCAGGTTCTGCTTGACCGGCAGGCGGAGGTCCACCATGTCCGCGGCCTCGGGGCCCGTGACGAGCTTCTCCATGTAGAACACGGCGGACGGGTCGAACATCGAGCCGCGCTCCGCGACCGCCAGGACCGCGAGGGCGTTGTTGATGCCGAGCGCCGTCAGGCGGGTACCGTCGATCGGGTCCACGGCGACGTCACACTCCGGGCCGCTGCCGTCCCCGACGCGTTCGCCGTTGAACAGCATGGGCGCCTCGTCCTTCTCACCCTCACCGATCACCACGACGCCGTTGAAGTGGACGGTTTGCAGGAGCGAGCGCATGGCGTCCACAGCGGCGCCGTCGGCCAGGTTCTTGTCGCCGAAGCCCACCCAGTGCCCGCCCGCGATGGCCGCGGCCTCCGTGACGCGCACGAGCTCCAGGGCGAGGTTCCGGTCCGGCTCGTCGTCCCCGACGGCCAGGGCCGGCGACAGTGTCGAGTACTGGGCATTCTTGGCGTTCTGGGACACGTCAATCCTCATCGTCGAAGGTGGTCGGTCGATACGCGGGCGTACCCGTTCCGTGCTGTCATCATAAGCGGGCACGGCTTGCGCCGCCCTCCCGACGGCGCAGGCGTGCGCCGTCGGGCCCGGATCGACCGGTTAGGTGGCGCCGCCCGCATCAGCGAAAATGGTGGAGTGAGCGAACACGGTGATGAGCGGAAGACTCCCGGACCCCAGACAGGTCCCGGGGAGGAGCGGGCGACGCCGGTGACCCCAGCGTCGCGGGCGGACGCGGACGCGCGCCGCGAGGCGGAGCTGTACGACGACGCGCCGCCCATCACGCTGACGCCGAGCCAGGCGAAGCGGGCGAGTTCGACGGCACGGGGCATGCTGATCGCCACGGGCGCGACGATCGCCGTCGTCCTTCCCGTCTACTTCCTGAATCCGACCTACACGGCCGAGACCTACCGGCGCGACATCGACGTCGAGACCGTCGCCCGCCAGGCGGCGGCTGACGCCGGCTACCTGCCGGCCGCGCCGGCGCTCCCCGACGAGTGGTCCTCGAACTACGCCCGCTGGGTCACCGGCCGCAGTGACGGCGTCGACTTCTGGGAGGTCGGATTCCTGACCGCGGACCGCGGCTTCATCCAGCTCACCCAGACCGACGACGCCAACCCCACCTGGCTGGCGCAGCGCGTGGGCGATGCCCAGGTGTCGGGGGCCCGGACGATCGGAGGGCTCGAGTGGGAGCTGCTCGATGCGCCGAGCGGGGACACCGTGCTGACGTCGGAGATCGACGGCTCGACGGTCGTCCTGAACGGCGCGGCGTCCCTGACGGAGTTCGACACCATGGGTGAGGCCATCATCGAGGACGTCCGGCAGAACGCCGTGGAGGAGGCCGAACGCCTGTCATCTTCGGACACGGACGGATCGTGACGGACGGGAACAGTACAGTGGGCGGCGTGACCCAGCAACTGACCCCTGCCGCGGCGTGGCTCCGGCTCCAGGAGGGCAACGCGCGATTCGTCGACGCCGATGTCTCGCATCCCAACCAGGACGCCTCCCGCCGCACGGCCCTCGTCAACGACCAGAACCCCTTCGCCGTCATCTTCGGCTGCTCGGACTCGCGCCTCGCGGCGGAGATCATCTTCGACCTCGGCCTCGGCGACGTCTTCGTGGTGCGCACCGCCGGTCAGGTGATCGACGACGCCGTCCTGGGATCGCTCGAGTACAGCGTGAGCGTGCTCGACGTCCCCCTGATCGTCATCCTCGGACACGACAACTGTGGTGCCGTGACCGCCACGATGAACACGCTCGACACCGGTGACATGCCCACCGGCTTCCTCCGTGACCTGGTGGAGCGGATCACGCCGTCGGTCCTCACCGCGCGTCGGGCCGGGATCACCGACGTCAACTCCACGGTCATCGAGCACACGAAGCAGACGGCACAGCGCCTGGTCGACAGTTCGAGGGTCATCGCGGACGCCGTCGACAAGGGGTCGGTCGCCGTCATCGGCGTCTCCTACCGCCTCGACGAGGGCAAGGCCGTGCTCGTGTCAGGATTTGGCGCACTGTAGCGCCAGCGGCGAGAATTGCCGCATGACTCCAACGCCTGCAGCCAGCCCTGAATCCAGCTCCACGACCGGCGCTACGCCGGGGACGGAGGGTGCCGAGTACCGCATCGAGCACGACACCATGGGCGAGGTGCGCGTCCCGGTCAACGCCCTGTACCGCGCACAGACGCAGCGCGCAGTGGAGAACTTCCCCATCTCGGGTACCGTGCTGGAGCGAGCGCACATCGAGGCCCTCGCACGCATCAAGAAGGCCGCGGCAACGGCCAACGCCGAGCTCGGCGTCCTCGACGAGGAGCGCGCCAGGGCCATCGAGGCCGCCGCCGAGGACGTGGCGTCCGGCCGGTACGACGGCGACTTCCCTGTCGACATCTACCAGACCGGTTCCGGGACGTCGTCGAACATGAACGCCAACGAGGTCATCGCGACCCTCGCGAGCCGCGCGCTCGAGGCGGCAGGCAGCGCGACGACCGTGCATCCCAACGACCACGTGAACGCCTCGCAGTCCTCCAACGACGTCTTCCCGACATCGGTCCACGTCGCCGCGACCTCCGCTCTAGTCAAGGACCTCATCCCGGCGCTGGCCCACCTCGCGGAAGCGCTGGAGCGCAAGGCCGCGGAGTTCGGCACGGTCGTGAAGTCCGGCCGCACCCACCTGATGGACGCGACCCCCGTGACCCTCGGCCAGGAGTTCGGCGGCTACGCCGCGCAGGTCCGCTACGGCATCGAGCGCATCGAGGCGTCCCTGCCCCGCGTGGCCGAGGTACCGCTCGGCGGCACCGCCGTGGGTACGGGCATCAACACCCCGGCCGGATTCTCCGCGCGCGTCATCGAACTCCTCGCCGAGGACACCGGGCTGCCGCTGACCGAGGCTCGCGACCACTTCGAGGCGCAGGCGAACCGCGACTCCCTCGTCGAGGTCTCCGGCATGCTGCGGACGATCGCCGTCTCGCTGACGAAGATCCACAACGACCTCCGCTGGCTCGGCTCGGGACCGAACACGGGTCTGGGCGAGATCTCCCTGCCCGACCTGCAGCCCGGATCCTCGATCATGCCGGGCAAGGTCAATCCGGTCATCGCCGAGGCCGTCATCATGGTCTGCGCCCAGGTGGTCGGGAACGATGCCACCGTGGCGTGGTCCGGCACCAATGGCGCCTTCGAGCTCAACGTCGGAATCCCCGTGATCGCCCGCAACGTCCTCGAGTCGATCCGCCTGCTGAGCAACTCCACGCGCGTCTCGGCCGATCGCATGATCGACGGCATCACCGCCAACGTGGAGCGGGCCCGCTTCCTCGCCGAGGCCTCCCCTTCGATCGTGACGCCGCTGAACAAGTACATCGGCTACGAGAACGCGGCGAAGATCGCCAAGAAGGCCGTAGCCGACGGTCTCACCGTCCGGGAGGCCGTCGTCGCCCTCGGCTTCGTGGAGCGAGGCGACCTCACCGAGGAGCAGTTGGACTCCGCCCTCGACGTGCTGTCCATGACACGGCCGCCCCAGGCCTGATCAGGAGCACACCCATCCCCGGGAAGGGGCGCACCGCGACTCGTCGGTGCGCCCCTTCTCCGTGTCGTCTGCAGCCCGCCGACCACTCCCCTGTGCTGTCCATCACCGAAGTTGCGCAGTCGGCACTCGAGTGCAAATATGTACTCCGTGAATGATAGTGCAATAAATGGCGACGTCGGCCTGCGGGAGCGCAAGCGCCGGCAGAGGAGGGCCTCCATCGTGGCCGTCGCCCGGCGGCGCACCCTCGCTGACGGCCTCGGCGGGTTCACGGTGGAGCAGCTCTGCGACGAGATCGGCATCTCCCGCCGGACGTTCTTCAACTACTTCCCGTCCAAGGAGGACGCCGTCCTCGGACACTCCGATGACGGGCTGCCGGAGGACATGCTCGGCGCCTTCGTCGCGTCGGGCCACGCCGATCCCCGGCCACCCCTCCTCGATGCCCTGACCGAACTCCTCGCCGAGTTCGGCAGCCGGATGCCCATCTCGCGCGAGGAGTACGAGACGATGTCCGCCGTCCTGCAGCGTGAACCGCAACTGCTCGCCAGGATGTTCGCCGACGCCGAATCGAAGTCGCAGCTGCTGACGGACCTCATCAGCGCCAGGGAGGGACTGCCGGCGGACCACCCGGCCCCGCGCGTCGCCACCTTCGTCCTCGGTGGTCTGGCCCGCCGCTCACTCGACGAGTTCTTCGCCGAGGGGAACACCCTGACCTATCCGGACGTCCTCCGGCGCAACGTCGAGGCCCTGCGCTACCTCTTCCCCGCTCCAGCAACCGGGACCCTCCCCGACTCTCCCGCCTCCCAGAACCAGGAACCAGCATGAGCACAACGACGGCGCCCGACGGCCCGCTCCTCCTGACCCAGAAACGCATCTGGATCATCTTCTCGGCACTCATCGCCGGGATGCTGCTCTCCAGCCTCGACCAGACCATCGTCTCGACGGCGATGCCCACCATCGTGGGCCAGCTCGGCGGCGTCGAGCACCAGGTCTGGATCACGACGGCGTATCTGCTCGCGACCACCATCGTGATGCCGATCTACGGCAAGTTCGGCGACGTCCTCGGGCGCCGCAACCTGTTCCTCTTCGCCATCGCGCTCTTCACGCTCGCATCGGTGGGCTGTGCGTTCGCCACCGACTTCTGGGCCTTCGTGATCTTCCGGGCCGTCCAGGGCCTCGGCGGAGGAGGACTGATCATCCTGTCGCAGGCGATCATCGCGGACATCGTCCCCGCGAACGAGCGCGGCAAGTACATGGGCCCGCTCGGCGGCATCTTCGGTCTCAGCGCTGTCGCCGGACCGCTGCTCGGCGGATACTTCGTGGATCATCTGACCTGGAACTGGGCCTTCTACATCAACATCCCGGTGGGCATCGCCGCCTTCGCCATCGCCTGGTTCACCCTGCGCCTGCCCTCCAAGAAGGCCACCAAGCGCATCGACCTCGCCGGCGTCGTCCTGCTGTCCCTCGCGACCACCTGCCTGATCTTCTTCACCGACTTCGGCGGTGACGCGGAGGAGGGCTGGAGCTCGCCGCTGACCTGGACCTTCGGCGTGGGCATGGTCCTCGCCGCGATCGGCTTCATCCTCGTGGAGCGGCGCGCCGAGGACCCGATCATCCCGCTCGGGCTCTTCCGTAATCGCACCTTCGTCACCAGCACCGGTATAGGCCTGACCCTCGGCCTCGGGATGTTCGCCGCGCTGGCCTTCATGCCCACTTTCCTTCAGATGGCGTCGGGTACCTCGGCCGCCGAATCGGGGCTGCTCCTCGTGCCGATGATCGTCGGCCTCATGGGTACCTCCATCTACTCCGGCCTCGCCATCTCGCGGTCCGGCCGGTACCGGAAGTACCCCATCGTCGGTGTCTCGCTGACGCTCGTCACACTGCTGTGGATGTCCACCCTCACCGCGACCACGCCCATCTGGGTGATCTGCACCATGCTGTTCTTCTTCGGAGCGGGGCTCGGGCTCATCATGCAGGTGATCGTGCTCGTGGTGCAGAACTCGGTCGCACCGACGATGGTCGGTGTCGCCACCAGCACCAACAACTACTTCCGCGAGGTCGGCGCTTCGCTCGGCGTCGCCGTCTTCGGAGCCATCTTCACGAGCAGGCTGTCGGAGCGGCTCAACGGGACCTTCACCGGGTTCGGAGCGAGCCCCGAGGCCGCCGGAGAGGCGACGTCCACCCTCGATCCGGCCGCGCTGAACGCCCTGCCGGATCAGGTGCGGGACGCAGTCGTCAGCGACTACGCCGAATCGCTGGCACCCGTCTTCCTCTACCTCGTACCCTTCCTGGGCATCGCGCTGGTACTCGCCCTCCTCCTGAAGGAGATCCCGCTGTCCGACGTCTCGGGGATGGTGGCCCGTGGTGAGGCCATCGGAGGGGAGGAGGCCCAGCGGCTGGAACGGGATCGCGACGCGGCCCCGGTGGCTGCACCCCGAAAGCGCGCGACAGGCGCGTCCGCTGCGGCGGGCGAGCCACCCGCAGGATCACCGTCGGGCACGACGGAGGGTACCGGCTCCTGACGACCGGCGGGGCGCTGGTCGATCAGCGGAGGAACCGCGCGACGCCGTCGAACGAGCCCGCTCCCTGCACCAGCGCGAGGTGGCGGGGATTGAGCGCCGGCAGCGCGTCGAGGGGGAACCAGCGGACATCGAGTGATTCGTCATCGTTCACCCGCGCGATCCCGCCGACGTACCGGCAGCGGAAGTCGAGGTTCAGGAAGCTGCAGACGTCACCGTTGGGGAAGGTGACCGGTCCTACGACGCCGGCGCCGAGCAGGTACTCGACCTCGACGACGACGCCGGTCTCCTCCTCGACCTCCCGGCGCAGCGCGACCGCCGGCTCCTCCCCCGGTTCCACCATGCCGGTGATGATGGTCCACGCCCCGGTGTCGGCGCGGCGCCCGAGCAGGACCTGCCCCGCATCGTCGAGGACCACCCCTCCGACGCCGGGGAGCCACAGCGGATCGTGGCCGATCTTCCGTCGCAGGTCGAGGACGAACTCGGGTGTCGGCATGATTTTCAGGGTAGTACAGCAAGGGCGAGAGCGGTCCCGGCGATGAGGAACGGCCCGAAGGCCACCGACGAGGCGAGGGTCGCCCTCCGGGCGAGAACGAGCGCTCCGCTCCACATCCCCCCGAGCACGATCGCGAAGAACGTCCCCCACCACACTCCCGGCCAGCCGAGGAATCCGAGGTAGAGCCCGAGCAGTCCGGCGAGCTTCACATCGCCGAACCCGAGTCCCCGCCGATGGAGCAGGTGCAGGGCCGCGAAGCCCACCAGCAGCACGGCTCCCCCGCCGACCATCCCGAGGATCCGCTGCCAGTCCCCGGCAGAGCCGGCGGCCGCTCCGAGCAGGAGGATCGCGGCGGGATAGGAGGGCAGGACGATCCGGTCGGGGAGGCGGTGCGTGCGCCAGTCGATCACGCTCAGAAGGGAGCCGACGCCGAGGAACGCCGCGAGCGCGAGGGCGAGCAGGACGAAGGCGACGGGTTCCTCCCCCCGGTATGCGAAGAGCACGGGGATCACCTGCCCCACGCTACGCGACGGCCCGGGCTGCGCAGCGGGTCCCGGTTACACTGTGGAAATGTCGGCCCAGCGCAGTTCCAACCCGCCATCGGATCCGATGGACTCCTTCCGCTCTCTCTGCCGCTCCTCCCCCTGGCGCTGGGAGACCCTGCACTTCACGATCACGTGGCGGGCCCCGTCGGACGAGGGAACAACTCCGTCGCCACCGCTGACGGCCTGGATCCGGAGGCCGGCAGCACTGCGCGTCGAGGGCGCGGACGGAAACCTGCTCCTGTCGACCACGGGCAACGAGACATCCCGGGACGCCCTCTACGTCAGCGCCACCCGGAAGTCATGGCTGCTCGCGCCACGCCTCGTCACACCCGTCTACGACGACGCAGGCCTCGTTCGTCGCCGACCCGAGGCCGCGTACGGAGAGCCCGTGTTCGGCGACCCACGGTGGTCCTCGATGCTCGATCCCGTCGAACTCGCCGGTAACGCGCCGGTCGCCATGTCCTTTCCCGGAGCCAACCGCATGGAGGTGCTGGACCTCGTCGAGGAGACGTTCGCCGGCAGACCTGCGCTGGCCGCGACGGTGACACCCAACTCCTCCTACCAGCCCACGGCCCCCGGCCTGCCGCTCGTGGGCCCGGGCCGCACGCGCGTGCTGATCGACACCGGGACCGCCGTCTGCGTCTCCACGACCGCGTTGGACGGACCCGCGCAGGGAGCAGGGCACGACCTGCTCATCCTGGGTGTCGACGAATACCTGACGGACGACTACTTCCGCGATGCCCCGCCGGAGCTGAGCGATGTGCGTCGCCATGTCCCCTGGGTCGTCGGCTGACCCCTTCCGCCCGCAGCGCCGGTCGGAGCCGGACGGTGGCCCGGGGGCGGCCGATCAGCCCGCCCCCGGGACCGAGCGACTACAGCTCGGCACCCTCGAGCAGGTCGGTCACGAGTGCCGCTATCGGCGAGCGCTCGGACCGCGTCAGGGTCACGTGCCCGAAGAGCGGGTGACCCTTCAGGATCTCGACCACGGCAGCGATGCCGTCGTGTCGTCCCACCCGCAGGTTGTCACGCTGCGCGACGTCGTGGGTCAGGACGATCCTGGAGTTCTGACCGATACGGCTCATGACGGTGAGCAGCACGTTCTTCTCGAGCGACTGTGCCTCGTCGACGATCACGAAGGAGTCGTGCAGGCTGCGCCCGCGGATGTGGGTGAGCGGCAGCACCTCGAGCATGCCGCGGTCCATGACCTCCTCCATGACCTCCTGGGACACGAGCGCCCCGAGAGTGTCGAAGACCGCCTGCGCCCAGGGGTTCATCTTCTCGCTCTCGCTGCCGGGGAGATAGCCGAGCTCCTGCCCGCCCACGGCATAGAGCGGCCGGAAGACCACGACCTTGCGGTGCTCCCTCCGCTCCAGGACCGCCTCGAGGCCGGCGCAGAGGGCCAGCGCCGACTTACCCGTACCCGCTCGCCCGCCGAGCGAGACGATGCCCACCTCCGGGTCCATGAGCAGGTCGATGGCCAGCCGCTGCTCGGCCGACCGTCCGTGGAGCCCGAAGACGTCACGGTCACCGCGCACAAGCCGGATCTGCTTGTCCGCCCCGACCCTGCCCAGCGCGGAGCCCCGGGGGGACAGCAGGATGACGCCGGTGTTGACCGGCTGTTCCGCGCCGGCAGCCGTGAAGACCGTCTCGTTCTCGTACAGCGCGTTGACCTCCTCGACCGTCGCGTCGAGTTCGGCGACACCGGTCCAGCCGGAATCCTTGACGAACTCGTTGCGGTACTCGTCGGCTCGCAGCCCCATCGCCGACGCCTTGACGCGCATCGGCAGGTCCTTGGACACGACCGTGACGTCCCGTCCCTCGACGGCGAGGTTCTTCGCGACCGCGAGGATGCGGGAGTCGTTGTCCCCGCTCCTGAAGCCGACCGGCAGGACCTCCGGGGACACGTGGTTCAGCTCGACCCGCAGCGTCCCGCCCTCTTCCCCGAGGGCGATGTCCCTGTCGAGCCCGCTGTTGGCGACCCGGAGATCGTCCAGCAGCCTCAGGGCCTTCCGGGCGAAGTAGCCGAGCTCCGGATCGTGGCGCTTCCCCTCGAGTTCGGAGATGACGACGACGGGCAGGATCACCTCGTGTTCGGCGAATCGCAGGATCGCCCGCGGATCCGACAGCAGCACCGACGTGTCGATGACATAGCTGCGGCGGGCGTCCGGGGCGAGGCGACCGTCAGCCGACGCGGCGTCGTCGCCCCCCGTGGTGGTTCCGGCTCCGGCGGCGTGCTGCTGGGGAGTGCTGTTCTGTGCCACGTGAACTCCGCTCCGGGGTGAGCGCACCCCGAATTCGTAGGGTTGGGGTGGGTCGTTCCGGCCTGGAGGCCGGACACGGCCTCCCCGACTCGTACGGGATGCCTGTCAGCACCGTCGGCGTCATCAGTGGCCTTCCATCGGCGGGTCTGGAGTGCCGTCGATGGCTCGACCCTACGCCGCGGGAACCCCGGGGCACAGGTGTCCCCAGCCGTGTCGATCGTTAAGGGCTGATGAACACTCAGGAACCGAAGCGCCGCTGCCGGCGACCGAAATCGCGCAGCGCCCGGAGGAAGTCCACGCGGCGGAAGTCGGGCCACAGCGCCTCGCAGAAGTAGAACTCGCTGTAGGCGCTCTGCCACATGAGGAAGCCGGAGAGCCGTTGTTCGCCCGAGGTGCGGATGACGAGGTCGGGGTCCTGCTGGCCTCGCGTGTAGAGGAAGGACGAGATGTGCTGGTCCGTGAGTTCCTCCGCGAGGGTCTCGAGGGACATCCCCTTCGAGGCGGCGTCCCGCATCAGTTCCTTGACGGCGTCGACGATCTCCCGCCTCCCGCCGTAGCCCACGGCCACGTTCACGTGGAGTCCGTCGATCTTCTGGGTCGAGGCGGCAAGGCTGACGAGCTTGTCGCTCAGGTCGTCCGGCAGCAGGTCCAGGGCTCCCACGGGCTGGACCCGCACCCGGTTGCTCTCGCCGAGCCTGTCCAGTGTGTTGGCGATGATGCTCAGCAGCTGGTCGATCTCCTCCTGCGGGCGCCCCATGTTGTCCGTGGACAACATGTACAGCGTGACGACGTCGACGCCGAGTTCCTCGCACCAGCCCAGGAACTCGTGGATCTTGTCCGCCCCGGCCTGATGCCCGTGGCTCGTCGGTGCCCCGGCGAGTTTCGCCCAGCGGCGGTTGCCGTCGACCATCACGCCGATGTGGTGGGGGATGCGCTCGGGGGCGAGGTTACGCTGCAGCCTCCGCTCGTAGAAGCTGTAGCCGACTCCGGGAAAGGTCCATGTCACGCCCGGCTACCCCTCCCCTCATCCACGCTCCGGCGGGACCGGATGCTCTGACGGTGCGGGACGCCCTGCACCCCGCACACCTGTTCATACCGTACCGGCAGTTGCCTGATAAAACCCTGTATTGGCGATCCCGCTGCCTGCCGCCCGGGCAGCGATACCGACGGCTGCCACCCCTTTCCGGTGCACTAGGATTCGGGCATGACCTCGCGCCATCCGATGCCCTCCCCGGGCGGTTCCGATCCCGACGGAGACCGGGACGAGTCGCTCGCCGGAACGCCGCTCGGGGACGCCGTCGGGTCCCTCGCCGGGCCCCTGGCGGACGCCCTGGCGACCAAGCCCCTGTGGCGGGGCTGGATCCACGCTGTTGCCACCCCCCTCGCCGTCGCAGCAGGGATCGTCCTGGTGATCGTCGCATCCACCACCGGGCTCAAGGTCGCCTCGGCGATCTACGCCTTCACCGGCGTCCTGCTGTTCGGCGTGAGTGCGGTCTACCATCGCGGCACGTGGAGCCCCCGCGTCAGGGTCGTCCTCAAGCGGCTCGACCACACCAACATCATGCTCGTGATCGCAGGGTCCTACACACCCCTCGCCTGGGCGCTGCTCGAGCGGGGAAAGGCGGAGACCCTGCTCTGGATCATCTGGGGCGGGGCGATCGCAGGGGTCCTGTTCAGGAACCTGTGGGTCGACGCACCCCGCTGGCTCTACGTGCCCATCTATGTGGCGCTCGGTCTGGGCTCGGTCTTCTACATGCCCGACTTCTTCGCGGCGAACGTAGCCGCGGCGACCCTGATCTGCGTGGGAGGCGCCCTGTACATCGCCGGCGCGGTCTTCTACGGCATCAAGCGCCCGAACTTCTCACTGCGTGTCTTCGGTTTCCACGAGCTCTTCCACGCCTTCACCGTGGCGGCCTTCGCTGCACACTTCATCGCCATCATGCTGTCCGTGCTCCAGCCGGTGCACGCCTGACCTGACTGTCACAGGGGCGTGCCGGCCAGGACTGCTTCGCGCGGGAGCTGCTGCTCAGCGGTTGTCCGGGCCGTGCTTTCCGCCCGGCCGGAGCGGATCGGTGGCGTCCGGGTAGTGCGGCGCCCGGTCCGCCGCAGGTCCGTCCGCAGCGTCGCCGGTCGGCGGCCCACCCGCGGACTGCTGGGCGCGCAACGCCCTCGACTGCTCCACCTCCGCGGTGTACCGGACGCGCCGGACCCGCCGGACCATGTCGCGGATCAGGAAGACGACGACCACGACGACCAACAGGGTCGCAAGGAACCCGGGCAGCCCGGGGGTGACCGAGGCCGGGTCGAGACCGGGCTTCAGCGTCGGGTCACCTGACGGTGTCGTCGCTGCGGCCAAGCTGAGGAGAGGGAACACGCACACCACTTTCGACAAACGCTGTCAGCGGATCAGGACTGCCCGCCGCCGACAATTCTACGCGGGATAGAACTGCCGCGAGGTGCGAGGTCGGGATGCACGGCCGGCAGCTACGGCCGGGAAGGGATACCCGCGAAGAAGTCGCTCTCCGGGAGTTCGGACGGAACCCTCGATTCGATGAGCGAGTAGTCCTCCCACGGCCAGACCTTCTGCTGGAGGTCCACCGACACGGCGAAGAAGAACCCCTCCGGATCGACCTGTGTGCGGTGTGCCAGGAGCGCCCGTTCGCGGTGCCCGAAGTAGTCGCCGCAGTCGATCTGGGTGGTCGTCGCATGCGTCGGTGCGGGCGGCTGGTGGCCCTCTGCATCCGACTCCAGCCACTGCGCGATCCGCTCGGCGTAGGGCGACTGCAGTCCGGCCTCCTCGAGGGCGAAGTGCAGCGCCCGGAAGCGCTCGGGGTTGAACGCCCGGTCGTAGTAGAGCTTCGAGGCGCTCCACGCCTCACCGGTCCCGGGGTACCGCGCCGGGTCGCCCGCAGCTTCGAAGGCTTCGACGGTCACGCGGTGGGCCATGATGTGGTCCGGGTGCGGGTAGCCGCCGTTCTCGTCGTAGCCGATGACGACGTGCGGGCGGAATTCACGCACGAGCTTCACGAGCGGCGCCGCCGCCCGTTCGAGGGGCTGCAGTGCGAAGCAGCCGAACGGCAGGTCGGGCAGCGGATCGCCCTCGGGCAGGCCGGAGTCCGTGAAGCCCAGCCACCGCTGCTGCACCCCGAGCTCCGCCACGGCGCGTGCCATCTCGATGCGTCGGAGGCCGGGGAGGTCCCGCTTGCCGTGGGGGTCGCCCGCCATGGCGGCATTGAGGATGTCTCCGCGTTCACCCCCCGTGCAGGTGGCGACCATCACCTCTGCGCCCGCAGCCACATAGCTGGCCATCATCGCAGCGCCCTTGCTCGACTCGTCGTCCGGGTGGGCGTGGACCGCGAGGAGGCGGAAGCCCTCGCGGGAGTGATCCTGGCTTGGCAACACGTGCTCCTGGCTGTACGGGGAGGGAAGCGAAGCGGCCGGACTGGGCCGCCGCGGGCGGACGGTAAAATGGGAGCGTGAGCTCCGCCTATACGCCAACACCTAGAGTAGCCAATCGCTACGGCACCCCAAAGCCGAGGAAGCCGATGGGCCGCGTGCGGATGCTGCTCATCGCGGTGGTCCTGGCCGCCGTGGCAGCCGTTGCCGCCGTCGCGCTGACCACGGGCAGCCCCGACGTGTCCTCCAAGGACGTCGGCTTCTCCGTCACCTCGGAAGGGCGGGCGAGCGTGGACTTCGAGGTGACGAAGGACCGCTCCGCCACCGCGCAGTGTGCCGTGCAGGTGCTCAGCGAGAACTACGCGGTGGTCGGCTGGAAGGTCGTGACCATCGGACCGAACAGCGCGGAGGAAGGCGCCAACGACGGCGGCACGACGGCGCACCGCACCGATGTCCGCACCGATTCGCCCGCCGTCTCCGGCGGGGTCAACGCCTGCTGGATCGTCGAGGACTGAGCGTAGCCCCCGGGACCTTCTTGGGATCTGGCCTTCCCCCCTCTAGAATGGGGGGATACGTATCGCCCCGCTTCACCGGCGTACCGGCCTACCGGTCCCACGAGGCGGGGTGTTTGCTTGCCGGTGGTGATGGCTCCGCCATCGCCCGGTCGAGTGACCAAGTGCCTCCACCGGACCAGATGGGGGCCGTACCTAAGGAGTTATCCCGTGTCCACTAACAGCGCCTCCGTCGCCTGGCTCACGCAGGAGTCCTACAACCGGCTCAAGAGCGAGCTGGAGCACCTGTCCGGTCCCGGCCGGACCGAGATCGTCGCCCGGATCGAGCAGGCCCGTTCCGAGGGCGACCTCAAGGAGAACGGCGGCTACCACGCGGCCAAGGAAGAGCAGGGCAAGGCAGAAGCGCGGATCCGCCAGCTCACCCACCTGCTCAACAACGCGCATGTGGGCGAGGCTCCGGCGGACAACGGCGTCGTGGAGCCGGGCATGATGGTGTCCGCGAAGATCGCGGGCGACGTCGAGAACTTCCTGCTGGGCAGCCGCGAGGTGGCCGGTGACACCGATGTCGACGTCTACAGCGAGAAGTCCCCGCTCGGCGCCGCCATCCAGGGCAAGAAGGCCGGCGACACCGTCACCTACGCCGCTCCCAACGGCAAGCAGATCACCGTCGAGATCCTCTCGGCCACACCGTACGCCGGCTGACAGCGCCACCGGCACGGCGGCCTGG
>JASLAA010000037.1 GCA_030147325.1 Arthrobacter sp.
TCCGGGGCCAGCCCGGCATCGCCGAGGTGCTGTATCCCGGGCTTCCCGAACACCCGGGTCACGCTCTCGCGGCGAGGCAGATGTCGGGCTTCGGCGGGATCGTCTCGCTCCGTCTCGCCGGTGGCAGCACCGCCGCCCGGGCTTTCGCCGAGTCGACGCGACTGTTCGCGCTCTCCGTGAGCCTCGGCGGCGTCGAGTCCCTGGTCTGCTACTGCTCCGAGATGACACACGCCTCAGTGCGGGGGACGGCGCTGGCGGTACCCACCGATCTGGTGCGGCTCTCCGTGGGGATCGAGGACCTGGCGGACCTGCAGGAGGACCTGGCGACCGCCCTCCGCAGGACGCGTGCCGTCTCGGGGTCCGTCCTCTCCCGAGCATGAAGGGACTCGGGGGTACTCCGGCTGCCGGGCACCGGGTGGGCTACTCCGGCCGCACGCGCCCGGTCTCCCGGCGCAGGCTCCATGCTGCCAGCACCGAGGCCCCGACCATGAGCAGGGCCGCGATGCCGGACGTCGTCGTGATGCCGCTGTCGAAGGCATGGAACGCCGACTCCTGAAGGAGCGCCGCGCTGGTCGGGCCGAGCTGTTCCGCGACCTCGACGGCACCGCCGAGGGTCTCCGCCGAGGTCTCGGCCTGGACCTGGCTCAGGCCTGCCGGGAGGACCAGGTTCCGCTGGTACGAGGCGAGGAGGATGCTGCCGAGCACCGCGGTACCGAGGACCGAACCCACCTCGTACGCCGTCTCCGAGACGGCGGAGGCGGCGCCGGCCTTGGCTGCCGGCACGGCGGACAGGATCAGGTCGTTCGAGACGGTCTCCGACGCCCCGACGCCGATACCGAGGACCACGAAAGCGACCATCATGAACCCCGCGGAACCGCCGTCGCCCAGGAACGCGATCATGGCGTAGGCGCCCGCGGAGAAGAGCAGGGCCACGGAGACGACGGCGTGTGGTGGCAGTCGTCGCGCGAGCGGCACGACGCCGAGCCCGGCCAGGATCGTCACGAGGAGCCCGGGCAGCAGCACCAGCCCGGCGTCGAGCGGGGAGTACCCGAGGACCAGCTGCAGGTGCTGGGAGACGAAGAACAGGAAACCGACGAGGGAGAAGATCGCCAGGAGGTTCACCAGGACGGCGCCGGTGAACGCTCGGACGGTGAACAGCCGGACGTCGAGCATGGGATTGCGCCGCCGGAGCTGGCGCACCACGAACGCCGCGCCGGCCGCCAGGCCGATGAACGCCGCCGTCACCGAGACGAGCAGCGGTCCGCCCTTCGCGAGGTTCTTGATGGCGTAGACGATCGGCAGCATCGTCGAGATGGACAGGATGATGCTCGCGTAGTCCACGCGGCCCGGCCTGGCGTCCTTCGACTCCGGAACGACGGCGGGGGTCAGCGCCAGCATCAGCACCAGGACCGGCACGGCGAGGAGGAACACGGAGCCCCACCAGAAGTGCTCGAGCAGGACGCCGCCCAGGAGGGGGCCCATCGCCGCTCCCGCCGAGAAACCCGCGGCCCAGACCGCGATGGCGATGCGCCGCTGGTTGCGGTCCAGGAAGATGTTGCGGATCAGGGAGAGCGTCGAGGGCATGAGCATGGCGCCGAAGACACCGAGGCCCACGCGGGCGCCGACGAGGAAGGCCGCGGTGGGGGCGAAGGCCGCCACCACCGAGACGACCGCGAAACCGGCCGCACCGATCATCAGGAGGCGACGGCGCCCGAAACGGTCGCCGAAGCTACCCATCGCGACCAGGAGACCCGCCAGGACCAGCGGATAACTGTCCACGATCCAGAGCAGGGTCGTGCCGCTCGTGGCGAAGTGGCGGGAGATCTCCGGGAGGGCGAAGCTCAGGACGGTGTTGTCGATCGAGACCAGGAGCACCGGCAGCATCAGCACGGCGAGGGCGAACCATTCGCGGCGACCGGCCGGTGGAACAGGGAGTGCCGGGGAGTGCTGGTTCACCCCGGACACGTGGAGGGAGGAGGAGGGCTGCGTGGTCATCAGCTAAGGCTATACCGTCCAGCCGGTACAGTAAGCAAAAGGTGATGCGTATCATCGGGGGGTGTCCTCCTCCCGCGAACGTATTCTCGACAGCTTCGAGAACGCACTGATCGAAGCCGGCGAAAGAGCTGCCACCGTGGAAGCGGTCGCGGCCGCCGCCGACGTCTCCAAGGGTGGCCTGCTGTACCACTTCCCCTCGAAGGAGGCTCTGGTGGAGGGCCTCGCCGATCGCCTGCGCGTCCTGGCGCAGCGGGATCGGGAAGCCATGATGTCAGCGCCGGACGGAGCGGCCCGCTACTACGTCCGGACGTCGGTCTTCGAGGACAGCGCCCTCGACCGGGCGCTCGTGTCCATGGCGCGCCTCGCTCAGCAGGGTCATCCCACAGCCAAGGAATCGCTCGCGGAGATCCAGGAACGATGGCTCGACGCACTCGAGGTCCAGCTCGGTGACAGGACGACGGCACGAGCGGTCAAGCTGCTCGGCGACGGACTGTACTACGACGCCGCCTTCTTCGCATCGGCCGGCTCGGGGCGGACGGGTCGGCAGGACATCGAGGACCTGCTCGACGTCGTCGATCTGATCGTGGCTTCCCGGCCACCCGCGGACCAGGAGACGATCCCCCGACCACGCTTCTAGTCCCCTGTGGTGGTGATTCCTCCGCTGTGGACGGGACGCACTTCGACGCCGCCGGTACGGGTGCGGACTGCCGGGTTCAGGGAGGCGATGGCGATGGCGGCGTCCAGATCCGGTGCGTCGATGACGTAGAAACCCGCGACGAACTGATCCGCCTGGACGAAGGGACCCGGCGTAGCGCCCTCATGTCGGATGGACACGGCGCTCGCCCTGGGTGTCAGGGCGTAGGCGAGGGACATCGAGCCTGACGTGCGGAGGTCCCGTGCGTGCTGATCGTTCTCCTCGAGGTCGTCCTCGCCCGCTTCGACAGCGTGGAGGGACTCGTCCGCGTAGATGAGGACGGCGAAGTCGGGCATCAGCAAGCCTTTCGATGGATTCACCGGCCTGCAGGTGCCGGCGTGGGACCTGGCCAGTCCACCACGAGTTCCCTCGTCCGTCGAGGGCCCACCCCCCGGGCATCAAGAACGCGTAGAGATATGCCGCTTCGCCGTGAGGAAAGCGTAAGGATCGGCTTTTCGGTCCGGCCCCTGTCGACAGGGCGTGGAGATGGTGCAGTGGAGCGACGCACCGGGTCCTGCTCCGCGACGTGGTCATCGGCGCACCGGATAACGTGTTCGACAGGACACGGGACTTCTGGGTCCGCACCGCTTCTCCGACAGACGTCCGGGACCGGACCCCGCAGGATCCGGTCCCGGACGTGGACGCGTCGCGCCCTACTGTTCCAGTTTCATGGCTTTCCGCAGGGACAATGCGCTGCCACCCTGCATCACGGCTCGTCGATAGATCTTCTCCCCGAGGTGCAGCAGCGCCACCGCGGTCACCAGGGCGAGCAGGAGCGACACGACCGGCTCCCACAGGGCCACCTCGGTGTTGAGCAGGCGGATGGGCATCGCGACGGACGACACCACGGGCACGTAGGAGGCGATGACCAGGATCTTCCCGGAGGCGAACAACCCCGCAGCCAGCGCGGCGAAGATCAGGGCCATCACCGGCATGGAGTTGTTGTTGAGGTCCTCCGGCCGGCTGGCGAGGGATCCGAGGACCGCCCACATCGCCGCGAGGATGAGGAACCCGAACAGGAAGAAGACGAGGAACCACCCCGAGGCCGGGATGATGGTGCCGATGAGATCGGCCGTGCCGGTGATGTTCAGGGCCAGGAGTGCGGCGCCGCCGTACAGCGCGAGCTGCACCATCGCGATCACTGTGTTCCCCAGGACCTTTCCGTACAGCAGCTGGCGGATAGGGATGGCGGTGGCCAGGATCTCCACCACGCGGTTCTGCTTCTCCTCCACCACCGAGTTGGCGATCTGCAGACCGAAGA
Source organism: Arthrobacter sp. (assembly GCA_030147325.1). Taxonomy (GTDB): domain Bacteria; phylum Actinomycetota; class Actinomycetes; order Actinomycetales; family Micrococcaceae; genus Arthrobacter_D. The sequence continues at coordinate 3,951 of JASLAA010000037.1, forward strand.
CGAGCGATGCCATGTAGAACAGGAAGCTGAAGGCGAATCCTGCGACGGAGGCAACGAGCCGGCTCTGGGCGTCGCCCTCGAGCTGTCCCTCCGCCAGCTCCGACCCCGCGAGCAGTTCGTCCGCGGACACCCCGCTCGCAGCGGCATTCGAGGTCAGGGTGTAGTCGCGCAGCGAGGTGCCCAGAGCGCTGCTCAAGCCGGCCGGCACGTCCTCCTTGCCCGTCAGGGTCCATGTCCCGTCCGGACTCCGGAGCAGTGCCGCGTCGGCTTCATCGCTGCGGACCTGATCCAGCGCTGCGTCCTCGGACCCGGCCGTTACCGCGGTGAACGTGGTGTTCCCGCCATCGGCGCGGCCCTCCTCGTCCGCGAGGGCGATCACGGACTGACCTGCGTCCGAGGCCACGGCGACCACGTAGTCGTCACCGCGATCGGACATGTAGGCGTTGAACACGACGCCCGCGACGATCAGGGCCAGGGTGACGGCGGTGGAGATCGCGAAGCCGCGGTCCTTGGTCTTCACCATGACCTCTCGTAGCGTCACGATCAGCCAGGGCGGCTGGGTGCCCTGGGCGGGCGGGGACGACGGCGTGGGTCCTGGCTGCTGCTCCGCCTGCGGTGATGTGGTCGTCGTGCTCACTGGGATACCCCCCGGTAGATCTCGCTGAGAGTCGGTCTGATGCGGCTGAACTCGCTGACCCGCCCACGGGCCATGGCGGCGGCGAGCAGGCGGTGCGCGTCGTCGTCGTTCTCCAGCTCGACGACGGCATCCTGTCCTGCGACGTCGATCACCCTCACCCCGGCCTCCTCGCGGAGCCATCCTGCGTCGGGGTGGACGGTCAGCCGGTGGCGGCGGGGCGCGGCGGCTCGCAGGTCATCTCCGGAGCCGGAGGTGACCAGGCGCCCCTTCTGCAGGATCACGAGGTTGTCGCAGAGGCGGTCCACCAGATCGAGCTGGTGGCTCGAGAAGAGGATGGGCACCCCCTGCCTGGTCTGCTCGCGGAGCAGATCGACCATGGCATCCACGGCGACGGGGTCGAGTCCGGAGAACGGTTCGTCGAGGATCAACACCGACGGCCGGTGCAGGAGTGACGCCGCGATCTGGACGCGCTGCTGGTTGCCCAGTGACAGGGACTCCAGCTTGTCCTTTCCCCGGTCCCCGAGCTGGAAGCGCTCGAGCAGTTCCTGTGCGCGGGACCTCGCGTCGCCCTGGCTCATCCGGTGCAGTTGTCCGAGGTAGACCAGCTGGTCGATGATGGGCTGTTTCGGGTAGAGGCCGCGTTCCTCGGGCATGTACCCGAAGGTGCTGCGCTCGGCAGCGGTGACGGGGTGGCCCTGCAGGAGAACCTCGCCGGAATGTGCCGTCAGCACCCCCATGATCATGCGCATGGTCGTGGTCTTACCCGCGCCGTTGGCGCCGACGAATCCGGTCATCTTCCCCGCGGGGACGGTGAAGCTGACGTCGTCCACGGCCGTCGTCTCACCGAAGCGTCGGGTCAGGTTCTGCACCTGCAGCATGGTTGTCCTCCTGGTGGATCTTCCGCGGTCACGTCCCGGAATCAAACCTATAGAGACCGGCGGCACGGGGGATGGGCCGCAAGGAGGAAATGTCACTCACCCGGACGGATGAGTCCGCTCTCGTAGGCGAAGACCACGGCCTGCACGCGGTCCCTCAGGTGGAGCTTGGCCAGCAGGGAGGAGACATGCGATTTCACGGTGGCCTCGGCGAGGAAGAGCCGCTCGGCCGACTCCGCGTTGCTCAGGCCTGCCGCCATGCACCCGAGGACCTCCTTCTCGCGCTGGGTGAGGGAGGCGAGGAGACCCTGCCTCTGCCGGTGCCCCGGGCTGTCCGGCTGTGGTTCCGCAACATGGGCGTCCTGGCGGGTGAACTGCTGGATCAGGCGCACCGTGACCTGAGGGGCGAGCAGCGCGTAACCGCCCGCCACGGCTCGCACCGCCGCGATGAGGTCCTCGGGCTCCGCGTTCTTCAGGAGGAACCCGCTCGCACCACCACGGATGGCATCGAAGAGGTAGTCGTCGCGTTCGAACGTGGTCAGGATGATGACCTTCCCGCGGCCCATCGCGGTGATGAGTTCCGTTGCCCGGATGCCATCCATCACGGGCATCTGCACATCCATCAGCACGACGTCGACCTCGTGGGAGGCGGCGAAATCCACCGCCTCCTGGCCGTTGGTCACCTGACCCACCACCTCGACGTCGTCCTCGACCGAGAGCATCGTGGCGAAACCTGCGCGGACCAGGCCCTGATCGTCGGCCAGGAGTACTCGGGTGGTGTTCATCGGGCTCTTTCTCGGGGTGTGGTCCATGGGTGGCGCGATCGGGTCAGTGCAGGAGGAAACGAGCGCGGACCCGCCACCCGCCGTCGGAGCGCGGTCCGATCTCGGCTGTACCGCGATGCAGTGCCACGCGCTCCCGGACGCCCTGCAGGCCGTACCCGGAACCGGAACCGGACCCGGCGGGTGCACGCTGCCGGCCGTCGTCCACCGTCTCCAGCTCCACCCAGCGCTGCGTCCCCGACCGGCCGGTGCGCAGGGTGAGGACGGCGGTGGAGGCGGTCGAGTGACGGCGGATATTGGTGAGGGACTCCTGGGCGGTGCGGTACAGCGACAGCGAGAGCGGTGCCGCCACCTCGGAAAGGTCTCCCGGGACGTCCTCGATCTGCGTGTAGTCGACGATCAGGCCGAATTCCCGCTGATGGGCAACCAGCGCGCCGATGTTCCCGAGACCGGGTTCCGGGTGGCGGCCACCTTCGTCGCCCTCCAGCCCGTCGACGAGCGTGTCCGAACGGAGGACGCCCAGCAGATTCCGCATGTCCGTCACCGCCTGCCTGCTGGCACCCTCGATGACCCGCAGCGACTCGGCGGCCACCTCGGGTCTGCGTTCCATGACGCGGCGCGCAGCTCCTGCCTGGACGCCGATCACGGAGACATGGTGCGCGACGACGTCGTGCAGTTCACGGGCGATCCGCAGGCGCTCCTCGATGACAGCGCGCCGGGCCAGCTCGGCCGACTGGCGTGCGATCTGTTCCGCCTGCTCCGCGAGCTGCGCCCTCTGCAGCGCGTTCCGCCAGGCCGCCATGCCGATCAGGATCGCGCCCCCGAAGTACGCGATGTTGACCAGCGAGTTGTACAGGGCCAGCGAGGTGAGCGGCTCGAGGATCCCGTGCCAGGTCTCGTCGCTCTCCTCGAACCTCTCGAGCAGGCCGTCATAGGCGGTGGACATCGTCAGGGCCAGGATCAACCACAGCGCCATCGACACCACCACCACAGTCGTGCCCAGCCACAGCACCCGGCGGTCCTTGGCCCAGGCCACCGCCGAGTAGAGCGACGCGAAATATGCCGCCTGGAAGGAGATCTGGAGCGAGAGGGTAGGAATCCACAATCCGAGTGCGAGGAAGAGCCCCGACATCACCAGCATCACGGCGACCGGGTAGCGGCGCCGAAGGACCAGAGGCAGGATCATCAGGGCAAGCACCAGATGCTGCAGCCAGATGGGGCTGCGTTCGCCCGCCATGGCGCCCACCCCGCGGCTCAGCTCCAGCGCCAGTGCGCTGATCAGCAGGGCGATGAGGACTCCGACGACGTCTCCGCGCTGCTGGTCCCGGGTAGGCCCGGGCCGCTCCCACCGGCTCTCCTCGGAACCTGTTGCAGGAAGCGCCATGCGCACCAGTCTCTGCATCGTCATAGCGGCGCCCCCCTCGAACGGTCCTGCGCCAGTGTAGTAGCAGCCGGTCGCCGTGCCGCGGCGTCAGGTCTTTCGTCGTCGGGTCGCTGAGCGGGGCGGGGCGGCCCGGAGGTGCGTGCTGACCCGCCCGAGGATGCGGGCGAGGTCCTCGGCGTCGTCAGCGCTGAGGGGGGTGAAGAGGAGCCCGCGGACGGTTTCGATGTGGCCGGGGAATACCGCCCGAAGGACGTCCCTGCCGGCCGCGGTGATGGTGACGATGGTGCTGCGTTCATCATCGGGCGAGGGAGAGCGGGTGATCAGGCCACGCTCCTCGAGTGACTGGGCCTGATAGGTCAGGCCGCTGCGGCTGTAGACCACGCCATCGGCCAGGTCGGTCATCCGCGAGCGGCCCTCCACGGCGTCGCCCAGGCGTGCCAGGAGCTGGAACTGGACGTAGCTCAGGGCTCCGACATCACGAAGCTGCTTCTCGACCGCCGGGCGCAGGAGGCTGCCCACCTCCGTGAGGGCGAAGTACGCGTTCAACTGTGTCGGCGTCAGGGAAGCAGGCTGTTCGGTCATCCATCGATCATAAGGGTTGCTTCGAATTCAAAGTGGTGTACGCTCCTGGTATGTGCTTCGAACTCGAAGCAACAAGGAACGAGCAGATTGAGGAAGAGATCATGAAAGCAGTCCAGTTCCAGGAAGTCGGCGGACCCGAGGTCCTCGAGTACACCGAGATCGAGCAGCCCGCTCCGGCTGCGGGGGAGGTGCGGCTGCGTGTTGCGGCGTCGGCATTCAACGCCGCTGACGACGGCATGAGGGCCGGCTTCCTGCCGATCCCGATCATGCTGCCGCACGTGCCCGGGTACGACGTCTCGGGGACCATCGACGCCATCGGTGCGGGCGTTGCCGGATTCACCGTCGGTGATCCGGTGATCGCCTTCCTGCCGATGGAGCGCGACGGCGGAGCGGCCGAATACGTCATCGCCCCCGCAGATGCCGTTGTGGCAGCTCCGACGAGTATCCCGCTGGCCGTTGCTGCGGCGCTGCCGTCGGTCGCGTTGACGGCGTGGCAGGCACTGTTCGACGAGGGTGGACTCCAGTCCGGTCAGCGGGTGCTGATCGTCGGTGCCGGGGGCGTGGTGGGCAAGTACGCCATCCAACTCGCGAAGCGGGCCGGCGTGCAGGTGGTCGCGACGGCCAGTCCGCGCAGTATCGACGCCGTCCGGGCGGCCGGCGCGGACCAGATCATCGACCACACGGACACCGATCTCCTCGGCGCCCTGGACGGGCAGGTCGACGTGCTGCTCAACCTCGCTCCGATCGAGCCGGAGCACTTCGCGGCGTACGTCGCCGCCGTGCGTGACGGCGGGGTCGTGGTGAGCACCACGGCATTCATGACCACCCCGGGTGACGAGCACCGAGGCGTCGAGGCCAGGACCGTGTTCGTCCTGCGCAACCGGGACCGCCTGGCCCAGCTTGTGTCCCTGGTCGACGACGGCGCGCTCACCGTGGAGGTGACCCGGCGGATCACACTCCCGGAACTGCCCGCCCTGCACGCCGAAGCGGGCGCCGGCCGTATCTCGGGCAAGGTCATCATCACGCCCGCCTGAGATGACCACTCGGCCGGACCGCCTACCGGCTGTCGATGGATGCGCCCTCGGGCGTGGCGCGGGTGTGGCTGGTGATCCAGTGGGTGAGGTGTTCCGGGCTGAGGGGCCTGCTGTAGTGGTATCCCTGCGCGAGGTCGCATCCCATGCTGAGCAGGGTGGAGCGTTGATCGTCCGTCTCGACTCCCTCGGCGACGGCCCTGATGCCCACGGCATGGGCGAGCTGGATACAGCTCGCGACGATCGCGCTGTCACCGTCGTTGCTGCCGAGCCCGTTGACGAAGGACCGGTCGATCTTGAGCTCGTCGATAGGGAAGTTCTTGAGATAGGTCAGGCTCGCGTAGCCCGTGCCGAAGTCGTCGATGGCCAATCCCACGCCCAGGGCCTTGAGGGCGGTGAGCACCGTGAGTGCTACTGCGGGATTGTCCATGAGCGCGGTCTCGGTGATCTCCAGGGTCAGCAGCTGGGGGTCGAAGCCGTGCCGGGCGAGAGTGGCCTCGACGATGGCGACGAGTCGGGGGTCGAGGAGTTGGCGGGTGGAGAGGTTGACGGCGATCTCGACCGGAGCGTGCACAGCAGTCGACCTGCTCCAGACAGAGCCCTGCTTGACGGCTTCGTCGAGCACCCAGGCTCCCAGCTCCTGGATGAGCCCGGACTCCTCGGCGAGATCGATGAAATCGATCGGTTGCAGGAGCCCTCGTGTCGGGTGTTCCCACCGCACGAGCGCTTCGACGCCGTTGATGACGCTTGTGGCGACGTCCATGCGTGGTTGGTAGTGCACGCGCAGCTGACCGGTCTCGATCCCGTGGCGGAGCTCGCCGAGGAGGCGCATCCGGTTCACCGCCGGGTCGGACTCGGAGGGGTCGTGGACGTCCCAGGTGTTGCGCCCCCGCGCTTTCGCCCGGTACATCGCGATATCGGCGCGGCGAAGCAGCCGGTCGGGATCGACAGCCTGGTCATCCATGAGGGCGATGCCGATGCTGGCCGAACATCTGACTTCCAATCCCTCGATGACCATGGAGCTGTTCACCGTTTCGAGGAGCCGTTCGGCCAGCACCGTCGCGCCGGACACGGAAACGACGTGCTCGACCACGACGAACTCGTCTCCGGCCAGCCGCGCGACCGTACCCGTGTCC
>JASLAA010000294.1 GCA_030147325.1 Arthrobacter sp.
CCGCGCTGGTTGAGCTTCTTCGCCAGCAGGTCGGCGCGCCAGCCGTGGTCGTTCATGTCCTTGATCAGGGCGTACTCGATGCTGACCCGCCGCCCCGTCGTGCGGTAGTAGTTGTACGCGGCATCGAGGGCCTCATCGACCTTCAATCGCGTGTTGACGGGGATGAGCTCGTCACGGAGCTCGTCGTCCGGCGCGTGCAGGGACAGGGCGAAGGTGACCGGCAGGGATTCCGCCGCGAGCTTGTTGATGGCGGGTACCAGTCCGACCGTCGAGACGGTGATGTTCCGGGCGGACATCCCGAGGCCCTCGGGGGACTCGTCGACGAAGCGGTGCAGCGCGCCCATGACCCGCTTGTAGTTCGCCAGCGGTTCTCCCATGCCCATGAAGACGATGTTGGTGACGCGGTCGGCGTCGTGCCCGCCGTCGGTGCGCAGGTCACCGAGAGCACCCTCGGCGAGGGCGCGGTTCGCCGCGACCACTTGATCCACGATCTCCGCCGTCGACATGTTGCGGGTGAGGCCCGCCTGTCCCGTGGCGCAGAACGGGCAGTTCATGCCGCAACCCGCCTGCGAGGACACGCAGAGCGTCACCCGTCCCGGGTAGCGCATGAGGACCGACTCGACGAGGGCGCCGTCGAAGAGACGCCAGAGGAACTTGATGGTGTCGCCGTTGTCCGTGGTGAGTCGCTTCACCTCGGTCAGCAGCGGAGGGAACATCGCCGCGACGAGTTCCTCGCGGCCGGCTTTCGGAAGGTCGCTCATCGCGGCCGGATCCGTGGTGTAGTGCGAGAAGTAGTGGGTGGACAGCTGCTTCGCGCGGAACCCCTGGTGGCCAAGTTCCTTCAGTCGCTCCTGTCGCTCGACGAGCGTGAGGTCTGCGAGGTGCACCGGAGGCTGGCTGACGCGCGGCGATTTGAACTGCAGCAGCGGACGACCGTCGCTGGACACGATCGGCTGGGCGCCCTCCACTTCGGGGCGCACCTGAGGTCGCGAGGAGGAGGGAGCGGGGGCGGCGGGGGCAATCGTAACGTCGGACATCATTACCATTGTTTCACGGATGGCGCCAGCGTCACAGTCCTGTCCGTGTCGGCTCGACCACGTCGATGGGCCGACCCGCGCGACACATAAGGGCGCAGGCGGGCCCCGGTCTGGCGGCGGGTGTTGTGACGGTAATAGTGTGAAAGCGGCCGGCGTGCCCGCGGCAACCCAAGCGAGAGCACCGGCACATGCAGCGCGTTGCATGCAGCTGACAAACGACGGAGAACACATTGAGCGCACAGATCGGCGTCACAGGCCTGGCAGTCATGGGGGCGAACCTCGCCCGGAACCTCGCCCGCAACGGCTACACAGTGGCCCTGCACAACAGGTCCATCGAGAAGACGGACGCCCTGCTGGAGAAGCACGGCGGCGACGGCGAGTTCGTCCGCACCGAGACCCTCCAGGAACTCGTCGACTCCCTCGAGCAGCCGCGCCGCGTGCTGATCATGGTCAAGGCCGGCAAGCCCGTGGACTCGGTGATCGATCAGCTCGTGCCGCTGCTGGAACCCGGTGACATCGTGATCGACGGCGGCAACTCCCACTACGAGGACACCCGCCGCCGCGAAGCCGCCCTGTCCAAGCACGACCTCCACTTCGTCGGCGTGGGTGTCTCCGGTGGTGAGGAAGGCGCGCTCCTGGGCCCGTCGATCATGCCGGGGGGTTCGCGCGAGTCCTACGACTCCCTCGGCCCGATGCTCGAGAAAATCTCGGCCAAGTACAACGGTGAGCCCTGCTGCCGCTGGATCGGCACCGATGGCGCCGGCCACTTCGTGAAGATGGTGCACAACGGCATCGAGTACGCGGACATGCAGGTCATCGGTGAGGCATTCGACCTGCTCCGCTCGGGCGCGGGTATCGAGCCCCAGGACCAGGCGAAGATCTTCACGGACTGGAACTCCGGCACGCTGTCCTCGTTCCTGATCGAGATCACCGCGGAGGTGCTCGGACACACCGACGCGCGCACAGGCAAGCCGTTCGTCGACGTCGTCGTCGACGCCGCGGGTCAGAAGGGTACGGGCCGCTGGACGGTCGTCTCGGCGCTGGAACTGGGAAGTCCGACATCGGGCATCGCGGAGTCGGTGTTCGCGCGGGCCCTGTCGTCACAGCTCGACCAGCGCCTTCAGGCGCAGGAGATCCTGCAGGGCCATGAGGGCACGGTGGAACTGCCGGAGTCCTTCGTCGAGGACGTGCGGCTCGCGCTGTACGCGTCGAAGCTCGTCAGCTACGCCCAGGGCATCGACATGCTCACGGCTGCCGCCAAGGAATACGGCTGGGAGCTCAAGCTCGACGAGATCGCCTCGCTCTGGCGCGCCGGCTGCATCATCCGAGCCGAACTGCTCGACGACATCATGAAGGCCTATGCCGTGGCCGACGAACGCCCGGCGAACCTCCTGCTGGCCCCGGCATTCGCCGAGGCGATCGCCGGCGCAGTCCCCGCCTGGCGCCGCGTGGTGGCAACGGCCGTCCAGCTCGGCATCCCCGTGCCGGTCTTCTCGGCATCGCTCGCCTACTACGACGGCCTGCGCCGCAAGCGCCTGCCCGCCGCGCTGACGCAGGGACTGCGCGATCTGTTCGGCGCGCACACCTACAACCGCGTCGACACCGAGGGCACGTTCCACACCCTCTGGGGCGAGGACAAGTCCGAGATCGAGGCCGTCGACACCCACTGACCGACGGACTCATGACGGAAGCCCCGGACCTCGGTCCGGGGCTTCCGTCGTTCAGCGGTGGTCCTCCCGGATCAGATGTAGATCGCCGGGTCGACGTACTCCGCAGGATCGACGGCGGGTTGTGTCTCCCGCCGCGAATCGCGGTGGCGGAAGGTGGCCGGGATTCCGGTGACGATGGAGTCCGGTGGCGTGTCCTTCACGACGACGGCGTTGGCACCGACGGCGCTTCCCGCGCCGATGGTGATGGGCCCGAGGACCTTGGCGCCGGCCCCGATGGTGACCCGGTCACCGATGGTGGGGTGACGTTTGATCTTCTCCAGCGACCGTCCGCCGAGGGTGACGCCCTGATAGAGCATCACATCGTCGCCGATCTCCGCCGTACTGCCGATCACGATTCCCATGCCGTGGTCGATGAAGAACCGCCGGCCGATCGTCGCTGCAGGGTGGATCTCCACCCCGGTCACGGCGCGGGCGAGCTGGGACAGCACCCGCGCCGGGAAGCGGAGCCGCTCATGGCGCCACATCCGGTGCGTCAGCCGGTGTATCCAGATCGCATGGAGGCCCGAGTAGACGACGGTGTTCTCCAGGGGACCGCGGGCAGCAGGATCGTGCGTGCGCGCGGTCTCGAGGTCCTCGCGCAATCGTTCGAAGAAGCTCACGGTCACCTTTGCATGGGAGTACGGGGGTCAGGATGTGGTGCGAACAGCCACTACCCGCGGATGTCGTCGAAGAGCACCGTGGAGATGTAGCGCTCGCCGAAGTCGCAGACGATGGCCACGATGAGCTTACCGGCGTTCTCCGGGCGCTTCGCGAGCTCCAGGGCCGCCCACACGATCGCTCCGGACGAGATCCCGCCGAGGATGCCCTCCTGGGTTCCGAGTGCTCGAGCCACCCGTACCGAATCCTCGACCGTCGCATCGAGCACCTCGTCGTAGGCTTCACGATCGAGGTTCTCGGGGATGAAGTTGGCACCCAGGCCCTGGATCTTGTGCGGACCGGGTGCACCTCCGTTGAGGATGGGGGAGTCGGCCGGCTCCACGGCGACGATCTGCACGCCCGGCTTCCGTTCCTTCAGGACCTGCCCGACGCCGGTGATGGTTCCACCGGTGCCGACGCCCGCGACGAAGATGTCCACCTCGCCGTCGGTGTCGTCCCAGACTTCTTCCGCCGTGGTTGCCCGGTGGATGGCCGGATTGGCGGCATTGGCGAACTGCTGGGCCCAGATGGCGTTCTCCGTCGTCGCGACGATGTCCTTGGCTCGCTCGACGGCACCCCTCATCCCCTCGGAACCGGGCGTCAGGACGATCTCCGCGCCGTACGCCCTCAGCATGACCCGGCGTTCGGTGGACATGGTCTCGGGCATCGTGAGGATCACCTTGTAACCGCGAGCAGCCCCGACCATAGCCAGGGCGATCCCGGTGTTCCCCGAGGTTCCCTCCACGATGGTGCCCCCTGGCTGCAGGGCCCCGGCCTTCTCCGCTGCGTCGATGATGGCGACGCCGATGCGGTCCTTGACGCTGTTGGCAGGGTTGTAGAACTCGAGCTTGACGGCCACCTGCGCGTCGAGGCCCTCGGTGAGACGGTTGAGGCGCACCAGGGGCGTACGTCCCACCAGTTGGGTGACGTCGTCGTAGATCTTTGCCATGCGGGCCTGCCTGTTCGGTTGGGATGGACGTGGAAGGGTGCCGTCGGAGAGGGCGCATGCCGCCCGGCGACCGACGGCGGCAAGCTTAACGGGTGGGCGGGTGTCCGCCTACGCTGCAAGCCACTGGGCGTAATATTTCCGCGCCTTCGCCAGTTTGGGATTGATGATCACCTGGCAGTAGCCCTGTTCCGGGTGCTTCCCGTAATAGTCCTGGTGCCAGTCCTCCGCCACATGGAACTCGGGCAACCGGCTGACCTCGGTGACGATCGGGTTCTTCCAGTTCTCCTGGTTGCGCGCGATGGCATCCTCGAACACTGTCTTCTGCCCGGCGTCCTGGTAGTACATGACACTCCGGTACTGCGTCCCGACGTCGTACCCCTGACGATTCAGGGTGGTGGGATCGTGCGACACGAAGTACATGTCGAGGATCACGTCCTCGGGGATCACCGTCTCGTCGAACGTCACCGCGACGACCTCTGCGTGGCCCGTGATACCGGAGCACACCGAATCGTAGTCAGGGTGCTTCGTGTGGCCACCGGTATAGCCCGAGACGACCTCGGTGACGCCGCGCGTCTTCTGGTAAAGGGCATCGAGGCACCAGAAACAGCCCCCTCCGAGCACAAAAGTCTTCATGCCTGTGTCAATGCGCGGCGCACTCTGAAGATTCCCACGCCTGCTCCGCTGGTGGAGAACACCGGATGAGTTGGAGGGCGGGGCGACGGCGGGTATTACTGGTGGCATGGAAGAGAACGAGCACGACGTCGACGTCGCACCCGAGCCGAGGGACCACATGCCCGGACCCGTCTCGGCGTCGGTCGACGCCGGGCCCGCCCGCGCCGCCACGCCGACGGTCGGTGATGTGCTGCTCGCTATCGAGGAGCTCTGGCCGGAGAGCCTCGCCGAGGGGTGGGACGCCGTCGGGCTCGTCGCAGGACGATCGGCGAACCCGGTGGAGAAGATCCTGTTCACCGTCGACCCGACGACCGAGGTCCTCGATGAAGCGCTGGCGTGGGGGGCGACCATGATCGTGTCCCACCATCCCCTGTTGCTGAAGCCGGTCTCCTCCGTGGCGGCCACAGGCTTCAAGGGAGAGGTGCTCCACCGTTTGATCGAGGCAGGGTGCGCCCTCGTGACGGTGCATACCAACGGGGACAGCGCGGTGGGCGGGGTCTCCGACGTGCTGGCCGACGCGCTCGGCCTCGTCGACGTGGTGCCGTTGGCGCCCGCAGCCGACGGGTTGCCCGAGGAGGGCATCGGTCGCGTCGGTGACCTCGCGGCCCCGATGTCGCTCGGTGCGTTCGCCGAAGTGGTCTTCTCGATCCTGCCGGCCGTGGCAGGGGGCGTCCGGGTAGCCGGCGACAGGGACACCCTGGTGCGACGCATCGCGGTCTGCGGAGGTGCGGGGGACTCCCTCCTGGACCGCGTGCGGTCGAGCCAGGCCGATGTCTATGTCACCGCGGATCTCCGCCACCACCCCGCGTCGGAGGTACGCGAAGCAGCCGGCGGTGGGACGCCGTACCTGATCGATGTCTCCCATTTCGGCAGCGAGTGGCTGTGGCTGACGCCTGCGGCGGATGCGCTGACGAATGTGCTCTCCGATCAGGGATTCACCACGGATATCCGCGTCAGCGGCGTCAACACGGACCCGTGGGATTTCGTCCTCACCCCCGGCGCCTGACCCGCTACGGCGTGGCCTAGGCTGGAACGACGTCCCACGCCCGCCCGTCGAGCGATTCTCCGTCCCATCCCTGGAGGTTTACCGTGGCCAAGGCTGCACCAGAGGAACAACTCCGCCTGCTCGAGCTGCAGGCTCTCGACTCGACCCTGAACAAGCTGAGCAGGCAGGCTGCCGCTGCACGCAGTAATCCCGAACTCGGCGTCGTCGCCGCGCGCGTCGCCGAGGTCGACGCCGAGCTCGTGCGCGCGACCACGGAAGTGGGAGATCTCCAGCGCGAACTGACGAAGGCGGAGGACGAGGTGCAGTCGGTCGTCAACCGGCTCGAACGGGACGAGAAGCGCCTGAACAGCGGCACGGGTACCTCGAAGGACCTCACCGCGCTTCAGCACGAGGTCGCTTCGCTGACCAAACGGCGCTCGGATCTCGAGGACGTGGAACTGGACGTCATGGAACGCGTGGAGTCCGCGCGTGGGGTGCAGGGCGAGGTCCAGGCGCGCACGGACAGCGTCCGGGCGGAGCTGCGGTCGCTCGAGGAGGCGCGCGACGCCGAACTCGCCGACATCGAGGCGCAGCGTGGCGAGGTGCAGTCGCGGAGGGACGAGTTCGCCGCGACCTTCGATGCGGGTCTGCTGACGATGTACGAGCGGATCCTCGCGCGCAGGGGAGTAGGAGCGGCACGGCTGTTCCACGGTAAGTCGGAAGGATCGGGCATGCAGCTCAGCCCCGGTGACCTCGCGGACATCGCCGGTGCCGCTCCCGACGACATCGTGCTGTGTCCCGATTCCGGCTGCATCCTCGTCCGCTCCGCCGATTGGGGACACCAGTAGCCGTGGCCGACCAGCAGTTGTTCGACCCGTACGAACAGGACCAGCAGAACCCGGCCGTGGCAGGAGCGCCGGCGCGTCTCGTCGTCGAGGCGGACGGCGGCTCCCGCGGGAATCCGGGGCATGCCGGCTACGGGGCCCTCGTGCGCGACGCCGGGACCGGACGGATCCTGGTGGAGAAGGCCGGGTACATCGGCAAGGCCTCCAACAATGTCGCGGAATACTCGGGTCTCGTTGCGGGACTCGAACTCGCCCGCGAACTCAATCCGCAGGCTGCCGTGCACGTGAAGATGGATTCGAAGCTCGTCGTCGAGCAGATGTCCGGGCGGTGGCAGATCAAGCACGCTGACATGCGCGTGCTCGCAGCGAAGGCGCGGAAGGTCCTCGATCCCCGACGCGTCACCTACGAATGGATCCCTCGCGAGCGGAACAAGGACGCGGACCGGTTGTCCAACGAAGCCATGGACGCCGGGATGGCGGGCGTGGAGTGGAAGCCACGGACTGCTGCTCCCACACCATCTCAACCGGCGCCGGACGCCGAGCCGATCCCGCGGCCGGCGGGCCGGCTGCACCACGTCGAACTGTGGACGCAGGACCTGGCCGCGGCCCGTTCCAGCCTCGGCTGGCTGCTCGAACGGTTGGGCTTCCCCGAGAAGGAGACCTGGACGAACGGCGTCAGCTACGGGTCCGAGGACTTTTATCTCGTCCTCGAGAGCGGCCCCGACGTTGCCGCAGGCGGTCACCAACGCCGTCGGCCCGGGGTGAACCACCTCGCCTTCCGCGCAGGTACGCGAGCGGACGTGGACCTGCTGGCGCGCCGGGCCACGAGTCACGGCTGGACGTTGCTGTTCACCGACAGGCATCCCTTCGCGGGCGGGCCCGAGCACTACGCGGCGTACCTCGAGAATGCCGAGGGCCTCGAGGTGGAACTGGTCGCCGAGTGACGTTCCGCCCGCGCTCCGCGCGGCTCAGTCGAGGATGATGCTGAGCTGTGCGGGCTTGCGCGGCGTCGCCGGCTCCAGCTCGGCCGTCCACTTCTCGCGTGCAACCCTGAGCAGGTCTTCCGGCGTCGTCGGCGCGGCTCCCCGGCGGGACAGCAGGTGCCGGGTGAACTCGCCGCGCGTGTGCTTGGCGA
>JASLAA010000085.1 GCA_030147325.1 Arthrobacter sp.
TCATCGGTGATCAGGTAGCCGCACGGAGCATGCTGGAAGAGCTGCTCATCGTCCGATCGCTGCGTCATGAGAGACCCGACGCCAGGTACTGCAGGATGGCCTGTGCCGTTTCCTCCGGGGCACTGGCCTGGGGTACGTGTCCGGTCGCTGCGAGTTCGACGAGCGTGCTGCCTGCCAGTCGCCTGTTCAGGTAGCGGCCCACCTCGGGAGGAGCGAGCATGTCATCGGAGCACTGGAGGATCAACGCCGGCACACCCAGCTCGGTCAGGTGCGAACGGATGTCCGAGAGGAAACTGACTCTGGCGAAGTTCCGTGCAGTATCAGGATTGGTGCGGCAGAAACTCGCCTCGAGTTCATCGGTCAACCCTGGTGTGTCGGGGTTGCCCATGACGATGGGAGCGAGCGAGGCCGACCAGGCGAAGTAGTTGCTGTCGAGCGATTCCAGGAGCCCGTCGATGTCCTGCTGCGTGAAGCCACCGACATAGCCCTCCGCGGGATCATCGATGTACGACGGCGACGGAGCTACCAGGACGAGCCTGCGGAACCTCTCCGAATCCTTGATGGCGGCCTCGATGGCCATCATGGTCGCTACGCTGTGGGCCACGAGGACGATGTCGGAGAGCTCGAGCTCGCGGCACAGGGCGAGCAGGTCCGTGACATAACCGTCCAGGGTCGAGTACTTCTCCGGATCGTACTGGTCGAGGTCGGAGAGTCCCGAGCCCATGTGATCGAACGACACGACCCGGTACCGATCCTCGAAGAACGGCACGATCCGATGCCACATGCTCTGATCGCACCCGAAACCATGGGCGAACAGCAGCACGGGCCCGTCGGGCCGACCGCTCATTCTGACATTGTGCCGTTCGGCGAGGTTCGAGATTCCAGGGTGCACGGTGGAGCTGCTTTCTGACGAGGTGAAGCGTAGGCGTGAGGACCGGGGCCCGCAGGGGACTATCGGCACATCTTCACGCATCGTCAACAAACAGGGGCGTGCATCGACCGCGCCATCGCCGCACCCACGACAGGCAGGCGCGAATCCGCTCCTCAGCTCCCCGGCTACGGGCCGGCTGGGGCACTAGCGTCGGGTATCCGAGAGGTCCGATGTCGACGGTCCCTCGAGCAGCCTGCCGTCAGCGGTGAAGCGCGAGCCGTGGAGGGGGCAGTCCCACGAACGCTCCGCATCGTTCCAGTTCAGGATGCCCTTCAGATGGGGGCAGACGGCCGAGACGCGGTGCTGCATGCCGTCCACCGTGCAGATGCCCACCGGCCGGGCGCCCTCCCGGACGACGCGGCCCTCACCCTCGCCCGGGACGGACGTTCCCGTCTTCGCGAGCCCTGTCAGCCACCCGGTGACCATCTCCATCCCCACGACGGCGTTCGCCTGCGCTGTCTGCAGGGCGTCCGCCGGGCTGACCTTGGTGCGGTAGAGGGTCTCGGCCCAGGGCATGTTGCCGCCGAGGATCTCGGCCGAGAGGGCCAGGGACGCGGCGACGGCATTGGTCATGCCCCACTTGTTGTAGCCCGTTGCGGCGTAGATGTGGCCGCCGCCCGCAGGGACCTTGCCGACGTACGGCACGGCCGCCGCCGGGGTGTAGTCCTGGGCGGACCAGGCGTACGCGGGCCGGGCCGTCGGGAAGTACTCCTGGGCCCAGCGGGTGAGGTCGTCCACCTTGGCCTGCGTGTTGGAGCTGTGGCCGACCTTGTGCCCGTTGCCGCCGACGATCAGGTACTTCGCGCCGTCGACGACAGCGGTCCGCAGCGACCGGGTGGGGGAGTCCACACCGAGATACATGTCCTCGGGGATGTCGTCCTCGACCGTGAGTGCCACGCAGTAGGAGCGCATGGGCTGCAGGACGGCGAAGTAGCCTCCGCGGTCGAGGATGGGGATCCCCGTGGCGAGCACCACGTTCGCCGCCGTCACCGGACCTGCGCTGGTCCTGAGTTCGACGCCGTCGCCCCCGGTCTTCGCGACGCCCTCGACACGGACGCCCTCGACGATGACCCCGCCGTGCCGCCGCACCTCGGCAGCGAGTCCGGCGAGTACCTCGAGTGGATGGAACTGCGCCTGGTTCTTCAGGCGCAGCGTCTTCCTGACGGGGAACGGGAGGGCCGCAGCGTTACCGAGTTCGGTGTCCAGCCCGGCTTCCGTGCAGGCCTCGTGCTCGGAGGTGAGCTTCCGTGCCCCCGTGTCGGTGGTCGCGTAGTCGACCGCGTCGCGGACCTCGTACCCGATGCCGTTCTCGTCGCAGAAGCGCAGCAGCCAGCTCTGGCCCTCGCGGTTGCCGGTGACATACGCCTGCGCCAGTTCTGCGTCGTGGTGCTTGAGGATCGTCGACAGGCTCGTGCCCTGGAGCAGTGAGAGCTTTGCGGTCGTGTTGCCGGTGGTGACTGCACCTACGGTCCGTGACTCCAGCACCGCGACCCGGTGACCGGCACGCGCCAGCAGCAGCGCCGTCGTCAGGCCCGTGAGGCCGGCCCCGACGACGACGGAGTCGAACGCATCGTCCCGCAGCGAGTCCGAAGGGATGTGTGATGCCGTGTCGAGCCAGAGCGATCTCATGGTGGTCCCTTCGGAGCCGGTCGGTGTCCCCCACGGAACCACTAAGCCTGCTTACAGTCAAGCGCCCCGACTGCTGTCGGAGGCGAAGGCTAGGGTGGCGCTCGACGCTCGTCACCTCCAGGAAGGCGCCCTCCGTGCACGTGCAGCTCGTCCTCCCACATCAACTGTTCGAGGAGCACCTCGAGGCCTCGCCGGACACGAGATTCGTGTTCCTCGAGGACGATCTCCTGTTCCGCAGCCTCCGCTTCCACCAGCAGAAACTGGTCCTGCACCGCGCGGCCATGACCATCTTCGCGCGGAGGGTGGAAGGTGCGGGCTACCAGGTGGACTATGTGGAGACGTCGGCCGACCGCACGAGCCAGGAGCGCCTCCTCGAGGTGCTCGCCACGGGGCATGCGACCAGCGTCAGCTACTACGACGTCGTCGACGACTGGCTCGATCGACGGCTGACGCGGACGCTCGCCGACGCGGGCGTGGAGGCCCGCGTGCTCGAGACGCCGCAGTTCCTCACCTCCCGGGACCTCGTCTCCACCTACTTCTCCTCGCACAACTGGCGGATGCAGACCTTCTACGAGTGGCAGCGCAAGCGGCTCGGTATCCTCGTGGAGCGTGAAGGGTCACCCGTCGGCGGCAAGTGGAGCTTCGACACCGAGAACCGCAGGAAACTGCCGAAGAAGCTCCCGCTGCCGGACCTGCCGCGGTTCGAGCGGCCTGCTGAGGTGGAGGATGCCATCTCCTGGGTCCAGGAGGCCTTCCCCGACAACCCCGGAAACGCCGCCTCCTTCAACTGGCCGGTGACCCACCACCAGGCGTTCGACGCGCTGGAGGCCTTCCTCACGGAGCGTTTCGAGCTGTTCGGACCCTACGAGGACTCCATCGCCGAGGGCCAGACCTACCTGTTCCACTCGGCCCTGAGCTCCAGCATGAACACCGGCCTGCTGAGTCCGGCCGAGGTGGTCGACCTCGCCCTCGACTTCGCCGAACGCCACGGGACGCCCATCGCCAGCGTCGAGGGTTTCGTCCGGCAGGTGATCGGCTGGCGGGAGTACATGCGGGCCTCCTACGTGCTGCGGGGCAGGGAGATGCGGACCGGCAACACGCTCGGCTTCACCGCCGACCTCGACGAGCGGTGGTGGACCGGGACGACCGGCCTGGCGCCCGTGGACACGGTGATCACCCGCATCCTCGACACCGCGTACGCCCATCACATCGAGCGCCTCATGGTGCTGGGGAACGCAGCACTGCTCATGCGGGCGAAGCCGGACTCCGTCTACGAGTGGTTCATGGAGATGTTCATCGACGCCTACGACTGGGTGATGGTCCCCAACGTCTACGCCATGAGCCAGTACGCGGCCGGCACCATGATCACCACCAAGCCCTATGTGAGCGGCAGCAACTACATCCGGAAGATGAGCGACTTCGGCGACGGACCATGGCGCTTGAGCTGGGACGCGCTCTACTGGGAATTCGTCGCGGACCACCGCGACCTGTTCGCGCGCAACCCGAGGTCCCGCATGAGCGTCGTGCTCCTGGACCGCATGGACACCGAGCGGCGGACGGCGTTGCGGCGCGAGGCGGCACGGTGGATCCCGGACAGGGGCGTAGCGCCGACGGACGCCGTGCTGACGCCCACGGAGGCACGTGCGCCGCTCGAGGAGGGGTCGACGTCGGACGAGAGGTCGGTGACGGATCGACGGATGGCGGCGGACAAGTCCGCGTCCGAGGCGACGCTGCCCGGCCTATAGTCGGAAGCATGGAACAGAGAATTCTCGGAAGAACCGGCCGTCCCGTCTCCGTCGTCGGGCTCGGTACCTGGCAGCTCGGCGCCGACTGGGGCGAGGTGGAGGACAAGGACGCCGTCGCGGTCCTGGATGCGGCGGTCGAGGCCGGTGTGACCTTCTTCGACACGGCGGACGTCTACGGCGACGGCAGGAGCGAGTCGACGATCGGCGGCTTCCTCAAGGACAATCAGGACCTCGACATCCTCGTCGGCACCAAGATGGGCCGCCGGGTGGACCAGACGCCGGAGAACTACACCCTGACGAACTTCCGGCAGTGGATCGACCGCTCGAGGACCAACCTCGGCGTCGACGCCCTGGACCTCGTGCAGCTGCACTGCCCGCCCACGGCCGTCTACAGCTCCGACGAGGTGTACGACGCCCTGGACACCCTGGTCGCCGACG
>JASLAA010000135.1 GCA_030147325.1 Arthrobacter sp.
ATTGCCTTCATCGCGATAGCGTCCCCGGCGCTGCAGCTGAACAGCCCCGCTCGACGTCGAGTGGGACTGCCGGCACAGGTCGCGGCGATCATCGGGACCATCGGGATCTTCGGGACGGAAGCAGGTGCTCTGGCGAACCAGTGAACTCATCCGGCGCAACCACTTACCCTCCCCCTCCCCCCTTGCGATCTGCACGGCAGAGAACGGAGCGTCATCGTGGCCGACGCTCGGTGGGCGCCCAGCTTGATGGTGCCGCTGATCCGCCCAGTGCGCTGAGGGCGACGTAGGCCGAGATCACGTTCGATCTCGGCCTTCCGGGCATTGCCATAGAGGTCGCCGAGAACGTCGTGCCGTCCGCCGGTCGGCCAGGCGTCCGAAGGTTGCCTGACGCTCGAGCGTTCACCTGAGCCCGCCCGTGAATCGCCGGAGAATGCATGAACAACAGGCGGCGAAGCCGTCCTCGGGCTCCGCCGAATCATCCACGGCCTCCACCCATAGCCACGGACGACCTCGGTCTGTCGGGTGCCCTCGCCGAGGGCTCTGCACACATCAGATGAAGGATCTCTCATTCGCCCTTAATTGGGGCATCACGGGAGTACGCCACAGTAGGTGATGGCTACGAAGCACCTGCTGCGGATGATGATCCGCAGCAGGATCGTCGCCAGCATCCGTTCGGCGCACATTGAACCAGGAGTCCCGATGTCCCTTTTTCCCCGCGTTCTCGCAGCAGGAGGCCTGCTCGCTGTTCCGGCGCTCCTTGCGGTGGGGAGCCAGGTCCTGAGCCGCCCGGCGGAGGTCCCGCTGCAGGAGCGGCAGACCGTCGTCGTCGATCTCGCACCGGCCGGGACGACGGACACCGCACCGGTCGAGGACGGCACCCAGCCCACCGGACCGGGACCGGCCTCCCCGGCATGGCCGTCCCCCTCTCCTGCGTCGCCGGTGCAGACTCCCGAACCGAATACCGAACCGAGTCCCGAGATGTCCCGGCCTGCCCCCGTGCCAGTGGTTCCTGCCCCGGCGAATCCGGCTCCGGTGAATCCTGCACCCGCTCCTCCTGCGGACCAGGGGACCCCGGGGCTGGTGGAGCGGCAGATGCTCGGCGACACGGACGACGACACGAACGACGACGAGGACTACGGTCCGGACATCGACGACGACACGGACGACGAGGACTGATGGCCCGCGAACTGGAGCACACCGGCCGGGCGCCCGCTGGTGGACAGCCCGACGCGGCGCGGACCGGCTCATCCCCCAGTGGATCATCGGTCTCCGCACGGTGGCGCATCGTGGGCTGGATCGTGCTGACCACGGCCCTGGCCCTGCTCGCCGTGCTCGTCACTGTCCGCTCCCTTCTGATGGCCGGCGTCGATCAGGACGCCAACGAGGACATCGTGCAGGAGGTACAGGAATTCACGACCTTCGCCGGGGAGGCTGTCGATCCCCTGACGGCGCAGCCGTACACCTCGGTGAGCGAACTACTCGAACGCTACCTGTCACGCCAGAACACCGCTGCCGGTGAGGTGATCCTCGGCACGACGGGGAACGAGGTTCTGTATCTCGGGTCCTACGGACGGGGCAGCAACGACGAGTATCGCCTGTCCGCGGACACGGCGCTGCTGGAGGAGCTGCGCGAGGACCCCGAGGCGTCCGGTGTCCGCGAGACCGCGGCGGGCACGATGCGCTGGGGCAAGGTCGACGTCCAGGCGGGAACCGAGGACGGAATGCTCCTCATCGCGGAGTTCACCCGCGGCAGGTACGAGCAGGTCCAGGAGACGGTCACCGTGATCTTCTTCGTGGCCCTCGGCGGGCTGCTCTTCACCGCCGGCATCGCCTGGCTCGTGGCAGGCCAGATCCTGCGGCCCATCCGCGACGTGCGGAGAGTCGCGACCGAGATCACCGAGTCCGATCTCACAGCACGCGTCCCCGTACAGGGGCGCGACGACGTCGCCGCTCTGGCCACCACGTTCAACGACATGCTGGACCGCCTCGAGCAGGCGTACCTCACGCAACGGCGCTTCATCGACGACGCCAGCCATGAGCTGCGGACACCGATCACCGTCATCCGCGGGCACCTGGAACTGATCGACGACGACCCGGCAAGCCGGGCCGCCACGCTGTCCCTCGTCGACGGTGAACTCTCCCGGATGGCACGCATCGTGTCCGACCTCCTGCTGCTGGTCAAGGCCGAACGCCCCGACTTCATCCAACCGGCCCCCGTCGACGTCACGGAACTGATGCTCGACCTTGAAGCAAAGATGCAGGCCCTCGGCGACCGTCGGTGGCTCCTCATGGAGGTTGCCGAGGGAGTGGTGACGCTCGACAGCCAGCGCGTCACGCAGGCCGTGCTGCAGCTTGGTGCCAATGCCGTCCAGTACACGCCCCAGGGATCCGACATCCGGCTCGGCTCAACCTTCGAAGGCGCCGGTCAGGGACGGCAGCTGCGCATCTGGGTGGAGGACTCCGGCCCGGGCGTGGCGGAGGACGAGGCCGCGGTGATCTTCGAACGCTTCCAGCACGGCTCCGCCAACTCACTGCCCGCCGACAGATTGCGCAACGGCGGCCGGCGCGGCGGGGCGGGTCTCGGCCTGTCGATCGTTCGGGCCATCGCCGACGGCCATGACGGCTCGGCCTGGGTTCGAAGCGAACCCGGCCGCGGCTCGACCTTCGGACTGCTCCTGCCCGCACCGGAGGCCACCACGCACCCCGCGGCCCCGCCCGCACGACCACTGCCGGCCGGAGCGGCGCCGACCGTCACAGCACCCGACCAGGACGGACCCGGGACACGGGTCCCGGCCACCATCGGACGGCCCACCACGAAGGGAACACCATGAGCAGGATCCTCATCGCCGAGGACGACCCGCATGTCGCCTCCTTCGTTCGGAAGGGCCTGCAGGCAGCGGGCTATTCGACCGAGCATGCCGCCGACGGCGAAACAGCGCTCTTCCTCGCCCGCGCTGCGGGATTCGACCTCATCATCCTCGACATCGGCCTGCCGCTGCTCGACGGGTTCGAGGTCCTCGCCCACATCCGGGGCGAGGGCGTGTCCACGCCCGTGATCGTCCTGACGGCACGGGACAGCGTTCCCGACACCGTCGCGGGGCTCGAGGGCGGCGCGAACGACTATGTCACCAAGCCCTTCCACGTCGCCGAACTCCTGGCACGCATCCGACTGAGACTTGCCGACCACATCCCCGCCGGGACGGGCAAGATCCTCGAGCACGAAGGCCTGTCCCTCGACCTCCACTCGAGGAGGGCACGCATCGGGGAGGAGATCATCGACCTGACGGCCCGCGAGTTCGCCATCCTGGAGGTCTTCCTGCGCCATCCCGACCGCGTCATCTCCCGCGAACAGCTGCTGAACCAGGTGTGGGGCTACGACTTCGATCCGGGTTCCAACGTGGTGGACGTCTATGTCCGCGCCCTGCGCAGGAAGATCGGCGCGGAGCGTATCGAGACGATCAGGGGAGCAGGGTACCGGCTGCCATGACGCTCATCGAACACTCCACGACGCCGCCGTCCCGCACGGCGGCACCAATCGAGGCCGCGCCCGTCCGGGCCCGGGCCGCGGCTAGCCGCTCCCTTGTCATCCGGTCGGTCGCCGCCGTCGTCGGCCTCGCCGTCGCCGCCGTCATCGTCATCGCGGCCCAGCGACCCGATGCCGGATTGTCCCCTCAGGGCGCAGTGACGCTGATGGTCTTCGTCCTCGCCGTATGGCTCTGGATCTTCACCGCCATCGACGACACCTACATCGCCCTCGGTGCCGCCACGGTCCTGGTCCTCACGGGAACCATGGACACCGGTTCCCTCTTCTCCACGCTGGGCGAGGAGACCATCTGGCTCCTCCTGGCCGCCTTCGTGATTGCAGCCGGGGTGCGTGCCTCGGGTCTCGCCAACCGCGGGGCCGCGTTCATCATCACGGGGACGACGACGCCACGACAGCTCGCGCATATGACGACCCTCGCCCTCGTGGTCACCACCTTCGCGGTTCCCTCGACATCAGGGCGCGCAGCCCTGGCCCTGCCCGTCTTCCTGGCGCTGCGACAGGCCCTCACCGGGCGCCCCGCCCTCATCAGGGCCCTCGCGATCCTCTTCCCGGCGGTCATCCTGCTCTCGGCAGTCGGCTCCTTCCTCGGCGCCGGCGCCCACCTCATCACCAGTCAGATCCTCGAGACGGCGACCGGCAGCGGCTTCGACTTCGCCACCTGGCTGCTCCTCGGACTGCCGCTCGCACTCGTGGCCTCCCACCTGTGCGCGGAAATCGTGCTCCGTCTGTTCACCGACCGCACGGACCGCGGCAAGCACCTGCGCATCACCACCGACGACCTCGCCCGGCACTCCGACACGCCCGTGACCGGGCCCCTGACCGTCGCGGAATCCCGGGCCGCCCTGCTGCTGGGCGCCGTCGTCGTGCTCTGGTGCACTGAACCGCTGCACGGGCTCCATCCCGCACTCGTCGCCCTCATCGGCGCCCTCGTGGCGGCGTCGCCGAACTACGGGTCCGTAGACCTCGCGAAAGGCCTGAAGTCGGTGCCGTGGTCCCTGCTGCTCTTCATGGCGGCGACCCTAGCGCTGGGCAATTCGCTCGTGTCCACCGGCGCAGCGCAATGGCTGGCCAGTGGGGTGCTGGAGCCCATCCGGTCCCTCGGGGTCGCAGCCGCGCCCCTCTTCGTCGTCCTGGTGGTGCTGCTCTCCACCTTCGCCCACCTCGTAATCCAGAGCAGGTCAGCGCGGTCCGCCGTCCTCATCCCCATCGTGATCGCCCTCTCTCCCGCCGTCGGGGTGGAACCGATGGCTGCAGCCTTCGCGTCGACGGCGGCCGCCGGCTTCTGCCACACGCTCACCAGCTCGGCGAAACCGGTGGCGATGTTCGCCGCGGTGGACGGCGTCGAGACGTACACCGCCAGGGACCTGCTGCGCCTTTCGACAGTTCTCGCCCCCGTCAACGTGGCACTCGTGCTGCTCTTCAGCTTCCTGGTCTGGCCGGTCCTCGGCCTGCCGCTCTTCCCCTGACACCGACACGGCCCTTCCGAAGGAGAACCCCATGGCAGTCCCCCAGCGCATCCTCATCGCTCCCAGCGGTTTCAAGGAATCCCTCGACGCCGAGACAGTCGCACTCTCGATCGCGGCCGGCGTACGCCGCGTCCTGCCCGGCGTGCAGATCACCGCCGTACCCATCGCCGACGGTGGTGAGGGCACAGCCGCGACCCTCGCTGCAGCGACCGACGGCGTCCTCGTGCCCGTGAACGTGACCGGCCCGGTCGGCGAACCGGTGGAATCGCACTTCGCCCGGCTCGGCGGGGACGCCACGGGGACAGCCGTCGTCGAGATGGCCGCGGCGGCAGGCCTGCGCCTCGTACCGCGTACCCTGCGGAACCCCGGTGCCACCACCACCTACGGAGTGGGCGAGCTGATCAGGGCCGCACTCGACGAGGGCCTGCGCACCATCGTCATCGGGTGCGGTGACAGTGGCACGAGCGACGGCGGCGCCGGCGCCCTTCAGGCACTCGGCGCCCGTGTGCTCGACGGCAAGGAAAGGGACCTGCCCTTCGGTGGAGCAGCCCTCATCGGGGCCGAGCGCCTCGACCTGTCGGGCCTCCACCCGGCCCTGAGCGAGGCGACGATCATCCTCGCCTGCAACCAGCACAACGTGCTCTGCGGCAAGAAGGGCGTGGCGCGCGTGTTCGGCCCCCAGAAGGGGGCGTCACCGAAACAGGTGGAACAGCTGGCGAAGGCCATGCGCCAGTGGGCAAGGGTGTTGGGACGCGACGGGCTGGCAGCCGACGTCGACTACCGGACCGGCCCGGGCACGGGAGCGTCCGGCGGCCTCGGCGCTGGACTCGCGGCCCTCGGTGCCCGACTCGTACCCCGCTTCGAGGCCCTGATCGACAGCGGGCTCGCGGGGCTGGACCTAGACGCCCTCATGCGGAAGGCGGACCTCGTCATCACGGCCGAGGGGGCCATCGACTTTCAGACCCCCAACGGCAAGGTTCCCGCCGTCATCGCGCGCAGGGCCCAGCTCGCGGGCGTCCCCGTCCTGGCCCTCGCGGGCTCACTGGGCAAGGGAGCCCCGAACGTGCATGACATCGGCATCGACGCCATAGCCTCCATCATGACCATCCCCATGAACCTTGAGGACGCCGTCGCCAACGGCGAACAGCTCCTGATCGAAGCAACCGAACGCACCATGCGGCTGCTACTTCTCGGCGCAGCCGTCTCCTCCTCCGTCGACACACGGCGCCTCGAGCCACGAGCTTCCTGACATCCAGCCGGACACGGCGATCCGCACCTGCAGAAGCCTCTGGGCCATGAACCAAAGATCAGCCGGAGCTTCTTCACCTGTCGCTGTCAGCCTATGGGCCCAGTAGGTCACAGCCGCCGACGGCGCCGCGACATAGGCTGCGCCAACTACCCGTACCGCAGACGTGACTTCGCACCCTTCATCAGATACCAGCCTGTATGGGAGGTTGGTTGGACGGCCTGCGGCTGGTCCACCATCGGACCTGATCACCAAAGGATGACGAGCCAGTTCCAGGTGCCGGCGGGGTTAGACCTGGGCCGTGCGGCGTCGCACGACATACGTGGTGACAGATGCTGCCATGAGGGCCAGACCCCCACCGAGGGCGAGAGCATTCGTGGTGAGTGTCGTCGCTTGGGAGACACCGGTATCGGCT
>JASLAA010000156.1 GCA_030147325.1 Arthrobacter sp.
ATCTTCCGCTTCAGCATCACCGGGACCCGCGTGCGCAACTACGACGGCCTCGGCGGCCAGCTGCTCTTCGCCTGGATGCACCAGCACCGCGTCCTCCACTGGACCGACACGAAGCTGACGATCGACTGGGACGAGGCGGCCGACGTCGTCGTCGCGCTCGGCGAGGAGATCGAACAGCTGTACTGGCGCTCGATCGACCGGCCGAAGATCGCCCACTGGCTGGCTGCCTACGAGTTGGTCTCCGCCACGGTCACGCCGCATCCGGCGTCCGCCTGGGCGAGGGGTCCGGCCGCGCTGGAGCTCATGGGTCCACCGCGCGCCCTCACCGATGCCGTCCTCGATGACGAGTTCCCGCTGTCCATGTTCTTCGAGGCACTCGATCGCAAGATGAAGCCGGTCATCGAATCGACCGCCGGGATCACCGCGGAGGCCGCGTGAACCGGCCACCGCAGAGCCGCACGGCGGTGGTGGCCGGCGCCACGAGCGCGTCCGGCGTGGCACTCACCGGGCGGCTCGTCGAGGACGGCTTCACCGTCGTCGCCGTCGGATCCGATCCCGGTCGCCTCGAGGCGGCCTTCCATGGCATGCACGCCGTGGACCGCCGGGTGTGTGACCTGACCGACGAGGCCGCGGTGCACGTGCTCGCCGCCGAAGTGGACGCCGATCACCAGGGGGCGGACGCACTGTTCCACCTCGTGGGTGGCTGGCGGGGCGGGAAGGGAATCACGGCGCAGTCGACGGCGGACCACGACCTGCTGCACCGTTCGGTGTTCATGACGCTGTTCAACACGAGCAGGGCGTTCTACGACCAGCTCGCGGCGCGCGACGGTCGGCTCGCAGCCGTATCGGCCACAGCGGTCGCAACCCCGACGGCCGGGAACGCCTCCTACGCAGCGGTCAAGGCTTCCGTCGACGCCTGGCTGCAGGCCGTGGCCGACGGGTTCAGCAGGGACGGATCCGCCGCAGCCGCATCAGCCGTCGTCGTCAAGGCTCTGGTCGACGACCGGATGCGCGCCGAGCACCCCGAGCGGTCCTTCCCGGGCTATACGCACGTGGACGAGCTGGCAGGGATCCTCGTGTCGCTCCTCGCGGCACCTGCGGCGGAGGTCAACGGAGCCCGGATCGACGGCACTCGGGGATAATGGAACAGTGACCGACACCCTGATCCCAGCAGCATCGCCCGCGCCCCTGCACGATCGCACGCAGCGCAGTTTCGCCTCCGACAACTACTCGGGGGTGCATCCCGAGGTCCTGACCGCCCTGGCGGCCGCGAACGAGGGCCACCAGGTCGCGTACGGCGACGACCAGTACACCGCGCGCCTGCAGGAAGTGATGGAGCAGCACTTCGGGGAGGGCATCTCCATCTATCCGGTCTTCAACGGCACGGGCGCCAACGTCCTCTCCCTGCAGTCGATCCTGCCCCGGTGGGGCGCTGTCGTGTGCCCGCAGACCGCACACATCAACGTCGACGAGAATGCCGCTCCCGAGCGTGTGGGCGGCATCAAGCTGCTGACCGTGCCGACGCCGGACGGCAAGCTGACCCCCGAACTGATCGACCGTGAGGCGTGGGGGTGGGGGGACCAGCACCGTGCGCAACCCCTCGCCGTGTCGATCACCCAGACCACGGAACTCGGAACCGTCTACTCGATCGCCGAGATCAAGGCCATCGCCGACCACTGCCACGCACGTGGCATGCGCGTCCACATGGACGGCGCGCGGCTCGCCAACGCCGCGGCGGCCCTCGGACAGCCGTTGCGCGCCTTCACCCGCGACGCCGGCGTGGACATCCTGTCCTTCGGCGGGACCAAGAACGGGCTGATGTTCGGGGAGTGCATCGTCGTGCTGAACCAGGAGGCCTCCACGGGACTCGATTACCTGCGCAAACTCGACATGCAGCTCGCCTCGAAGATGCGTTTCCTCTCGGCGCAGCTCATCGCCCTGCTCGAAGGAGACCTCTGGTTCCGTTCGGCCTCGCATGCGAACGCGATGGCTGCGCGACTGACCGAGGGCGTCCGGGGCATCCCGGGCGTCACCCTCACGCAGGAGACGACGGCGAACGCGGTCTTCGCCATCCTGCCGACCGGTGCAGCTGACCGTATCCGCGAGAGTTTCCGGTTCTACGACTGGGACCAGGCGACGGGCGAGGTGCGCTGGATGTGCTCCTTCGACACCACCGAGGACGACGTCGACGCCTTCATCGAGGTCATCCGCCGGGAGACGGCGGGCTGATGCCGGAAGACCGGCGCGCCGCCGCCGAACTCACCCACGCAGGGCATAGCCTGCGGGGGTGAGTGCAATCGGTGGGGTGTCGCAGCTTCCTGTGGAGTTCGTCGACGCCCTCGCGGGTCTCCGGAAAGCCGCCCGTCGCAGCGAGGTCCGCCTCGAGGAGATCCCCGCACCCGCCCGGCTCGCGCCCTTCGCGGTGGCGCTCGGCGCGGAGGTATTCGAAGCCACTCCCGTCCAGCCCCCGCCACTCCACGGCCCGGCTCGTGCCCTGTTCCTCCCGCCGGAGCCGGAGGAACTGGCAACCGGGCGTTTCATCCTCCTCTACGATCCCGCCGGGTCGGAGGTGTGGAACGGCAGGTTCCGCATCGTCACCTACATCCGCGCGCAACTCGAGGCCGACATGGGCAACGACGCCCTGCTCGGCTCCGTCGCCTGGACCTGGCTCGTCGAGGCGCTCGAGAACCACGGGGCACGGCATCACAGCACGGGCGGAACCACGACCAGGATCCTCTCGGAGAGTTACGGGACGCTCGAGGACCGGGCAGATACCATCGACATCGAACTCAGGGCCTCCTGGTCCCCCGGAACGTCCGATGTCCGGCGCCACCTCGAGGCGTGGTCCGAGATGGTGAGCACCTTCGCCGGTCTGCCGCCGCTACCCGACGGCGTCGCGCACCTGCCGCTCCGCCGTTCCTGACGCGACCCCGGGATCCGGGATCGGCACTTCTTCGCCCTTTCCCCCTGAGGGATGACGTCCGGCGCGATGGACCAGGACCGCTGCAGTCCGCTCTGCCCGGGCGCGGCCGTCTGCTCGAATGCCGTGTGCGAAGCGACCGGCCGTAGACTGAAATCACCATGAGTTCCCACACTTCCGAACACACGGACAGCACCGATGCGTCCGCTCCCGCCGCCGACGCCGGCGTTCCCGAAGCCCTACCGGTCCTGACCGAGCCGCGCGACGGCGTCCCGTTCGTCATCGACACGCTCCCGGGCCTTGCCCGTGCCGCGGCAGCCCTGGCGGCAGGGTCGGGGCCGGCTGCGGTCGACGCGGAGCGCGCGTCGGGTTTCCGCTACGGGCAGCGTGCCTTCCTCGTCCAGATCCGCCGGGAGGGTTCCGGCACCTGGCTCATCGACCCGGAGCCCTTCGACGACCTCCGCGTCATCGACGACGCCCTCGACGGCGTGGAGTGGATCCTCCACGCCGCGAGCCAGGACCTGCCGTGTCTTTCCGAGCTGGGCATGTGGCCGGACAGGCTCTTCGACACGGAACTCGCAGCCCGCCTCGCCGGCCTGCCGCGCGTCGGGCTGGCGGCCGTCATCGAGTCCCAACTCGGCTTCAGCCTCGCGAAGGAGCACTCCGCGGCGGACTGGTCCAAGCGCCCCCTGCCGGAGCCCTGGCTCCGGTACGCCGCGCTTGACGTCGAGGTCCTGACGGAACTCCGGGACAAGCTCGCCGACCTGCTCGTCCGGGACGGCAAGCTCGACATCGCCCAGGAGGAGTTCGAACACATCCGGCAGACGCCTCCCGCCGAGCCGCGAGTCGACCCCTGGCGACGCACGTCCGGCCTGCACCAGCTGCGTGACCGCCGGCAGCTCGCCGCCGTCAGGCAGCTCTGGCTCGAGCGCGAGGACCTCGCGCAGCGGCGCGACGTCGCTCCCGGCCGGCTGATCCCCGACTCCGCGATCGTCGCGGCGGCCCGGGCGATGCCGGCCACGGTCCCCCAGCTGCTGGCGACCAAGGGTTTCCACGGTCGCGCCGCCCAGAAGGAGGCGCCGCGCTGGCTGAAGTGCATCAACGAGGCGCGGAAGACGACCGACCTTCCACCCCTGCACGTGCCGACGAATGCACCGCCTCCGCCCAGGGTGTGGGCCGAGAAGGATCCGGAGGCTGCCGCACGGCTCCAGACCGCCCGCCCCCGCGTGGCGCAGCAGGCGGAGAGGCTCGGCATGCCGGTCGAGAACCTGCTGACGCCCGACTACCTCCGCAGGGTCGCCTGGCGTCCACCGCCACAGGTCACGCTGGAGTCGGTGTCGGCGGCCCTCGCCGACCTGGGCGCCCGGTCGTGGCAGATCGACCAGGTGGCCGCGATCCTGACCGTGGCATTCCTGGATCCCGATCCACTGCCCGTCAAGGGTCAGCAGGCGGTGTCCGAAGCCACCCCCGACTGACCCGGGAGCCTCCGAGGATCGCTTGCACGCTCATGTTACCGGCCAGTAACATGAGCGCGGATCAATTTCTCGCAGAGGAGCACAAGGTGAGCCCAGTTACAGGGAGCATGGCGGCCAGCAGGCCGGCTCGCGCCGTCCGCGACGTCGTCTTCGTCGACGGAGTCCGTACCCCCTTCGGCAAGGCGGGGAGCAAGGGCATCTACGCCGGGGTGCGCGCCGACGACCTCGTGGTCAAGTGCATCAGGGATCTCCTGCGCCGCAACCCGTCGCTGCCCGCCGAGCGGATCGACGAGGTCGCGATCGCGGCCACCACCCAGACCGGCGACCAGGGCCTCACGATCGGCCGGACGGCCGCACTCCTCGCGGGCCTCCCCCGGACCGTTCCGGGCTTCGCCATCGACCGCATGTGTGCCGGTGCCATGACCGCCGTGACGACGACCGCTTCGGGCATCGCCTTCGGCGCGTACGACGTCGTCATCGCCGGCGGGGTCGAGCACATGGGCAACCACCCGATGGGTGAGGGCGCTGATCCGAACCCGCGCTTCCAGTCCGAACGGATCGTGGACGGCGCGGCCCTGAACATGGGAAACACGGCCGAGAACCTGCATGACCGCTTCCCGGCCATCACCAAGGACCGTGCCGACGCCTATGCCGTCCGCAGCCAGCAGAAGCTCGCCCTGGCGTACGAGGCAGGGCGGATCCAGCCCGACCTCGTGCCGGTCGCCGGCAGGAAGCCAGGCTCGGGATGGACCCTGAACACCGTGGACGAGCCCCCGCGCCCCGGAACCACCGTCGAGGACCTCGCGAGCCTGCGGACACCCTTCCGGGCCCACGGACGGGTCACGGCAGGCAACGCAGCCGGCCTGAACGACGGCGCGACGGCGGCTCTCCTCGCCTCCTCCGACGCCGCTCAGGAACTCGGTCTCCCTGTCCGGATGCGCCTCGTCGCCTACGCCTTCGCAGGCGTGGAGCCCGAGGTCATGGGCATCGGGCCCGTCCCGGCGACGGAGAAGGCCCTCCGCCAGGCGGGTCTGGACATCGGTGACATCGGGCTCTTCGAGATCAATGAGGCGTTCGCCGTGCAGGTGCTGAGCTTCCTCGACCACTTCGGCATCGACGACGAGGATCCCCGCGTCAACCGTTATGGCGGGGCGATCGCGGTCGGGCACCCGCTGGCGTCCTCCGGCGTCCGGCTCATGAACCAGCTCGCACGCCAGTTCGAGGAGGATCCCTCGGTGCGCTTCGGCATGACCACCATGTGCATCGGCCTCGGCATGGGAGCCACCGTCATCTGGGAGAACCCCCACCACGAGCACTACGGACAGGATGCAGCATGAGCTTCGAACGCTACGAGGAACTGGCCGGACTCGTCCCCACCGAGGTCGTCACCCACTCCTACGTCCAGGACATCACCCTTCCGGAGAGTGCCGGAGTCCTCGCGCTGATCACGCTCGACAACGACCTCGATCACTCGAAGCCCACCACTCTGGGGCCCACCACACTCGTCGAGTTCGGCAGGACCCTCGAGGGCCTCAAGGACCGCGCCGCGAAGGGCGAGATCCAGGCCGTGGCCGTCACCGGCAAGCCGTACTTCCTCGTCGCGGGAGCCGACCTCAGCACCGTCAAGAGTGTCAGGTCCGAACATCTGGGCAGGCTCATGGCCGAGCTCGGTCACGAGGCGTACGACCTCCTCGATGACATGGGTGTGCCGAGCTTCGCATTCATCAACGGTGTCGCGCTCGGCGGCGGCCTCGAGATCGCCCTCGCGGCCAACTACCGCACGGTGTCCTCCGGGGCCAACGGCATCGGCCTTCCCGAGGCCTTCATCGGACTCGTCCCCGGATGGGGCGGCGTCTACCGGCTGCCGCGCCTGATCGGTCCCGCGAACGCGGTCACGGTGATGATCGAGAACCCGCTGAGCAACAACCGCAGCCTGAACGGCACGGCGGCCTTCGAGCTCGGGATCGCGGACGCCCTGTTCGAACCCGCCGACTACCTCGAACAGTCACTCCTCTGGGCTGCACGGATCCTCACCGACCGCGCGGAGGCCGACGCCGTCGCGCAGCGCCGGGTTGAGCGGGCGCAGTACGACGACGCGACCTGGACCGCGGCAGTGGCGGCCGGCCGTTCCTTCGTCGAGGCGAAGACGAGCAATGCCGCCCCGGCGCCGGCCCGTGTCCTGGACCTGCTCGAGGCCGGGCTCACCCTGTCCCGGGCGGATTCCGCCGCGGCGGAGTGCACGGCGCTGGCCGAGCTGATGCAGACACCCGAGTTCCATGCCACGGTCTACGCCTTCCTGGACCTGGTGCAGAAGCGGGGCAAGCGCCCCGCGGGTGCTCCGGACAGGAAGCTAGCGCGCCCCGTCGGGAAGGTCGGCGTCGTCGGTGCGGGCCTCATGGCGAGCCAGCTTGCGCTGCTGTTCGCCCGGCAGCTCCACGTGCCCGTGGTGCTGACGGATATCGACCAGGCTCGCGTGGACAAGGGCGTCGCGTACGTGCATGCCGAGATCGACAAGCTGCTCGGTAGGAAACGCCTGTCCCAGGACGCGGCGAACCGCACGAAGGCGCTCGTGACCGGTTCGGTGTCGAAGGACGTCTTCGCGGACGCGGACTTCGTGATCGAGGCCGTCTTCGAGGAGATGTCCGTGAAGAAGCAGGTCTTCGCCGAGGTGGAGGCGGTCGTCTCCCCCGAGTGCATCCTCGCGACCAATACCTCGTCCCTCTCCGTCGCCGAGATGGCCGCCGACCTCGAACACCCTGAGCGCGTGGTCGGCTTCCATTTCTTCAACCCGGTGGCGGCCATGCCGCTTCTCGAAGTGGTTCGTGCGCCCAGGACCGACGATGCCGTACTGGCAACCGCCTTCGTCGTCGCCAAGGGCCTGAAGAAGAATGCCGTGCTCGTGCAGGACGCTCCGGCTTTCGTGGTCAATCGCATCCTCGGGCGCATGTTCGGCGAGATCACCGCGGTCTTCGACGAGGGGACCGAGGCCGGAACGGCGGACAACGCCCTGCGCCCGATGGGGCTGCCCATGACGCCGTTCAGGCTGTTGGCCCTGGTGGGCCTGCCCGTCGGCCAGCACGTGCAGGAGTCCCTGCACGCCGCCTTCGGGGAGCGCTTCCACGTATCCGCGAACCAGCAGAAACTGATCGATGCGGGAGTCAGGGGGCTGTGGGAGAAGCAGGAGGACGGCTCCTCCACCGTCCCCGACGCCACACTGGCCCTCATGGAGCGCGGTACGTCCCCCTCGACCGCGGAAGAGGTGCTGCGCCGCACGCAGGACGCCCTGGCGGACGAGATCGGGCGCATGCTCTCCGAGGGCGTCGTCGCGGCTCCCGAGGACATAGACCTCTGCATGATCATGGGTGCCGGCTGGCCGTTGCACCTCGGTGGTATCACGCCCTATCTCGACCGCGTCGGAGCGTCCGAGCGCGTCAATGACAGGACCTTCCACCAGGCCTGATCCGGACCGGGTGCATCCCGGGGGTGCAGGCCGCTCGTTCCGCTTCCCTCTTCCCGCGCCGGACGCTAGGTTTGCTCGATGGAAGCGAAAGCAGTCACCGTCGGAATACCGGTTCGTGATCTCGAGTCGGCCGTCTCCTGGTATCGGGCAGCTTTCGACCTGGGCGAGCCCGACCAGGTGCCGATGGAGGGGCTGGTCGAGTTCGACCTCGGTTCCTTCTGGCTCCAGCTCGCACTCGCTCCTCAGCTGGCCGGCCAGGAAGGTCTCTCCGTCACCATCAGCGTCGAGGACGCATCCAAGGAGCAGGCGAGCTTCGTGGAACGTGGTCTCGGGGTCACGGAGGTGCAACGCGTCGAGGGTGTGGTCGACTTCTTCGAGCTCACCGATCCGGACGGAAACAGGATCGGTTTCGTGACCGAACTGAACTGATCATTGAAGGTCCGCCCGGTCCGGTCAGGGACTGGTCAGCGGGCAGGCCCACGGATCTCGACACCGCCGGAACCGCCCTCGACCCCTGCTCGCAGTGATGCCTCCGTCAGGCCGCCGGGCGCGGGAAGATGCGGTCCAGCTCGGCGAGATCCTCGTCCGACGGCGTCCACTCGGCCGCCGCCGCGTTCTGGCGAACCTGCTCCGGCGTCGTCGCCCCCGCGATGACCGATCCCACCGACGGCTGCGCGGCGAGCCAGGAGAAGGCGACCTGGACCTCGCTCACTCCGCGTTCGGAGGCGAAGGCGGAGAAGGCCTCCAGCTGGTCCCAGTCCGCGGTCTCCAGCACGTTCTTCCGGGAGTGCGTCAGCCTGCTTCCGGCGGGCACCTCGTCGCGGCGGTACTTGCCCGTGAGGAGTCCGTTGGCGAGCGGGAAGTAGGGCAGGACGCCGAGCCCGTAGGCTTCCACTGCTGGAATCACTTCGCGCTCGAGCCGGCGATCCAGCAGGCTGTAGGGGTTCTGCGCCGAGATGAACGGGGTGTAACCGCCGCTGCGCGCCGTGAATTCGGCTTCTGCGATCTGCCAGCCGGCGAAGTTGGAGTGCCCGAGGTAGCGCACCTTTCCGCTTGTCACGAGATCGTCGAGGGCCGCGAGGGTCTCCTCGACCGGTGTCAGGGCATCCGGCGCGTGGTACTGGTAGAGGTCGATCCACTCGGTGCCGAGCCGGGTCAGTGACGCCTCGACCGCACGGATGATGTAGCGCCGGGAGCCGCGGGCGCCCCAGTCGGGCCCGTTCACGCCGTCCATGTCGAGACCGAACTTGGTGGCGAGGACGACGTCGTCGCGCCGGCCCTGGAGGGCCTTGCCCAGTTGGACCTCGCTGACGCCCGGTGCCCGGCCGTACATGTCCGCCACGTCGAAGAGTGTGATGCCGGCGTCCATCGCGGCCAGGACGACGGCGTCGGTGCCCTCCTGCGACTCCGAGGAGGTGCCGGCCCTGCCCAGGTTGTTGCAGCCGAGCCCGACGGTGGAAACGCTGAGTCCGGAGGAACCCAGTCTGCGGTAGGTCATCATGGGCCTAACCTACCAAAGCAGTTGCCCCGGGCACATGACCCGGGGCACCTGTCGCTGGTGCGGCGTCAGGAGAACCAGATGCCGATCTCGCGTTCCGCGGACTCCGCCGAGTCTGATCCGTGGACGAGGTTCTGCTGCACTTTGGCGCCCCAGTCACGGCCCAGATCGCCGCGGATGGTGCCCGGTGCCGCGGTCGTCGGCTCCGTTGTCCCGGCGAGGGAACGAAATCCCTCGATCACGCGCTGGCCCTCGAAGACGGCGGCGACCACCGGTCCGCTGAGCATGAACTCGACGAGCGGTTCGAAGAACGGCTTGCCGACGTGCTCGGCGTAGTGCTCCTCGAGCAGCTCGCGGGTGGCCCGCACCTGCTTCAGTTCGGCGATGGTGTAGCCCTTCGCCTCGATGCGGGACAGGATGGTGCCGGTCAGTCCGCGGGACACGCCGTCGGGCTTGACGAGGACGAGGGTGCGCTCAACGCTCATGGGT
>JASLAA010000170.1 GCA_030147325.1 Arthrobacter sp.
GGCTTCGGCGAGTTGCGCGAGGGCGTCGTTGGCGCCCTTGACGTAGGTGGCCTGGTGCTTGGAGTGGTGCAGCTCCATGATCCGGCCCGAGATGTGCGGCTCCAGGGCCGCGTAGTCGTAATCCAGATCCGGCAGTACGTAGTCGCTCATGTGGAATCCTCCTGGTTGATGGTGGTAGTTCAGCCCAGCAACGACTGGTCGTCCAGCCGATGGTAGGAACGGTTGTGGTAGACCAGCGGTGCGCCGCCGTCGTCGTCCGTGCCCTGCTCGATCGACTCGACCTCCGCGGCGAGGATCATCGATCCGCCGACCGGCAGTCGATGCAGGATGCGGCACCGCAGGGCCCACGGAGCGTCGGTCAGCAGGGGCTCCCCGGTGGGCAGCGGGTGCCAGTCCACGGCGGTGCCGAACCGGTCGGCACCGCGCGTCGCGAACAACTGCGCGATGCCGAGCTGGTCCGCCCCGAGCAGGTGCACCACCAGTGTGTCCGCCGCGACGACGGCGGCTGCGGACGCCGACGCCGTCGAGACGGAGAAGGCGAGGACGGGCGGCTCGGCCGATACCGAGGTCACCGACGACGCCGTGAGCCCCACGGGTCCCTGGGGTCCCTGCGCGGTGATCACGGCGATCCCCGCCGGGTGCGCGCGGAAGGCGTCCTTGAAGAGCTCGGCGGTGGGGACGATGTGACCGGTGGGGGCTGTCATGGTTCCACGCTAGAACCTCAACAAAGGTTGAGGTCAAATCGGTGGAGTCACGGATCCAGCAGGGTCGATCGGATTCCCCTCGAACCGGCGGCGTCGTCCGGATTGACGAAGCCGCACGTCGCGAGCGACAGACACCCACAGCCGATGCAGCCGCCCAGCCGGTCCCGGAGGTTCTCGAGCTGTGCGATACGCCCGTCGATCTCCTGCTGCCACGCCACCGAGAGCCGCTGCCAGTCCTGCTGGTCCGGCACGCCGTCCCGTGGCAGCTCGGCGAAGGCCTTGGCGACCGTGGCGAGGGGGATCCCCGCTCGCTGGGCCGCCCCGATCACGGCGACCCGGCGGAGGATCGCGCGGTCGTAGCGGCGCTGGTTCCCCGTGGTCCGGCGGCTGGAGATCAGCCCCTGGCGCTCGTAGAAGTGCAGGGCGGAGACGCTCATGCCACTGCGCGCAGCCAGCTGTCCCACGGAGAGGTCCTGGTCGTTGGGCATGTCCGCTCCTCCCTGGTGTCGTCGGAGCCGCGGTTACCGGCCGAGCAGTTCGCCGACGTACTGCCTGAGCGGGGTCGTCGGGCGGCCGATGATGCGGGACAGGGTGCCGTCGCTGTCGGCCAGGAGCCCGTCGGAGATGTTGGCGTCCAGCGCAGCGACGAACCCGGCGGTGTCTTCGTCGAGCCCGAGTCCCTTCAGCGCCTCGACGTGTTCGTCGGTGGAGACCTGGTTCACCGTGACCGGGCGGCCGGCCACCTCGGCGACGGCGGCGGCGAGATCGTCCATCGACCACGGCTCGTCGCCGCCGAGTTCGAGGATCTCTCCCGCGTACTCGTCCGTCGCGAGCACGACGGCGGCGGCCTCCGCGTAGTCGCGGCGGGTAGCGCTCGCAACGAGCCCGTCGCCGGTACTGGCCAGGATGGTTCCCGTCGAGGCCGCCTGGCGGATGGTGTCGTCGTAGTTCTCCGTGTACCAGTTGTTGCGCAGCACCGTGTAGGTGAGGCCCGATCCCTCCAGGAGTCCCTCGGTGGCCTTGTGCTCGGGTGCCAGGACGAGGGCCGAGGTCGATGCCTTGGGCGCACTCGTGTAGACGAGGGAAGCGCCGACCCGGCGGGCGGCGTCGATCACGGCCTTGTGCTGCACGGAGCGCCGGCCCACCTCGGTGCCGGAGATGAGGAGGACCTTGTCCGCGCCCGCGAAGGCGGCGTCGAGGGTCGCGGGGTCGGCGTAGTCGACGCGTGCGGTGCGGACGCCGTGCTCGGCGAGCCGGGCGAGGGCTTCCTCATTGCGGCCCCCCGCCACGACGGTCGAGGGATCGATGCCGCGCGCCAGCAGTTGCTCGACGACCTGACGGCCGAGGTGGCCGGTGGCTCCGGTGATAACGATGGTCATGTACGTCCTCCAGTTCGGGCACCGGATCGGTGCGTCTACAGGCAGCAACCGACGGCACGCGCAGGAACTTCCCGGGGCCCTCGCATGGACAGCATGCGCGGCCGCACGGTAGGACTGCTGGAGGTAGCTGCACGCGCTGCCCCCGACAGTGAGGACGACACCCTTGGACGAGCACGCAACGCACGGGCAGCGGCGCCTGAAGGTAGGTGTGGTGGGGATCGGCTGGGCCGGGCGCCAGCACCTCGAGGCCTACGCGAACAGCGAGGACGTCGAGATCGTGGGACTCGCCGGCATGGAGCCGGACGTCCTCGCCGAGCTGCGGGACCGGTACGGCATCCCGCATGCGGTGGCGCGCTGGGAGGACCTGCTCGCGCTGGAGGGGCTCGACGCGGTGAGCGTTGCCGTCCCCACCTTTCTGCACGCCCCGATCGCCGTCGCCGCCCTAGAGCGGGGAATCCACGTCCTCAGCGAGAAGCCCATCGCCCGGGACGGCACCGAGGCGCAGCTCATGGTGGACGCAGCCCGCCGTGCGGGGCGGGTCCTCGAGGTCGCCTTCAACCACCGCCGCCGAGGTGACATCACGGCGCTCAAGCGCATCATCGACGACGGCGAAGTCGGACGCCCCTACTACGCGAAGGCGTCGTGGCTGCGACGCTCGGGGATCCCGTCGCTCGGCAGCTGGTTCACGAACCGGGACATGGCCGGCGGGGGGCCGCTCGCGGACATCGGCGTCCATGTGATCGACTACGCGCTGCACCTGCTGGGTGAGCCGAAGGTACTCTCGGTGTCGGCGTCGGCCTTCTCGGAGATCGGCCCGCAGGGGCGCGGCGGCGGAAGCTACGGCGCGCAGGCTGCGGATTCCGCCTTCGAGGTGGAGGACTTCGCCTCGGCGTTCATCCGCCTCGAAGGGGGAGCGACCCTCCTGGTGGAAGCGGGCTGGGCCGCGTATCGCGACACCGCGGACCTTCTCGATTTCAGGGTCTACGGGACCGACGGCGGCGCGGAGCTGCGGAGGTCGGGTGGGCCGGACGACGCCGTCGAGACCCTGCAGGTGTTCACGGAGGAACGCGACTACGAGCCCGAGGTCGGACCGTCGCTGGGGCACCAGGGCGTCGTCGACGACTTCCTCGCCGCGGTCCGCGGCGACCAGGACACCTGGCGCCGGCACGACGGTTCCCTGGCACTCGACCGCGCCCGCATCATCGACGCCTGCTACGCATCCGCAGCCCAGCACCGGGAGGTCCAGCTCTGATGGAATTCACCACGGCACCGGCGATCCTCGTCTGGAACGAGGGCGTCCACGAGGCCCGCAACGAACCCGCGACGATCGGGGAGATGTACCCGAGGGGCATCCACGGCGCCATCGCGGAAGCCCTCGCCGGCTACTTCCCGGGCGCGGACGTCACGACGGCCACCCTGGCGGACCCCGAGCACGGGCTGACCGAGGAGCGGCTCGCCGCGACCGATGTGCTGCTGTGGTGGGGGCACATCGCGCACGGGGAGGTGTCCGACGACGTCGTGGACCGGGTCCACCGCCATGTGCTCGGCGGGATGGGACTCGTGGTGCTGCACTCGGGCCACTTCTCGAAGATCCTCACACGTCTCCTGGGCACCACCTGTTCCCTGGCCTGGCGCAACGACGGCGAGCGCGAGCTCGTCTGGACGGTGAAGCCCTCCCACCCCATCGCCGCCGGCATCGAGAGCCCCATCGTGATCCCGCAGCAGGAGATGTACGGGGAGCTCTTCGACATCCCGGAACCCGACGACCTCATCTTCATCAGCTCCTTCGAGGGCGGGGAGGTGTTCCGCTCCGGGGTGACGTTCTCCCGCGGCAAGGGGCGGATCTTCTATTTCAGTCCCGGTGACCAGGAGTATCCGGTCTACCACCATCCCCAGATCCAGCGCGTGCTCGCCAACGGCGTCGACTGGGTGGCCCGGCCAGGCGTTCACCGCCTCCCGCCTGAGGTGTCGAACCCGGCACGGGACTGGTTCGTGGCGGACTAGCAGCGGGTCCGCGACGTCGGACGCCAGCCGGAGCAGTCGAGCACGAGGTCCGCCGTGCAGCGCGTCGACTCGACGAGGTCGGCGTTCGGCTCGTCCACGTGCAGCACCCACTGCTCCGCGGCGTCCGCCGACTTGCCGAACTCCATGTGCCGCGCGACGAGGCGCC
>JASLAA010000178.1 GCA_030147325.1 Arthrobacter sp.
ACACCCCTACAGCTACGAGCACGAGCGTTCGCCCTTCCTCTACCCGCTGCGGTACCCGCGGGCCGTCCCGGGCCTCGGGGGTGAGCGGGAGGGTGTCCGTCACGCCCTTGACGGCGATGGCGCCCGCCGCGGTCATCCGGGCGAGACCGGGTATGGCGCGGGGATACCGGAGCGGGTATAGGAAGGGCGAGCGCTCGCGCTCGTAGCTGTACGGGTGCGCGGCGATGTGGGCATCGCCGTGTACTGCCATCCGGACGACGCCTCCATCGCCGCCCACCCCTACAGCTACCAACGGGAGCGCTCCCCCTTCCTCTACCCGCTGCGCTACCCCCGGGCCGTCCCCGGACTGGTCAGGATGACGGCTGCCGGCGCCCTCCTGGTCAGGGGGGTCCGGGAGACCCTGCCCCTCACGCCCGAGGCGGCTGCGGCGCTCCCCGGCGCACCGCTCCTCGTCCCGACACCGGGGCACACGAAGGGCCACTGCGCCCTGCACTTCCCGGACCGCGACGCCGTCGTCAGCGGTGACGCCCTGGTCACCCTCGATCCGTACACGGGCCGTCCGGGTCCCCAGGTCGTCGCGCGGGCCGCGACGGCGGACACCGAGACCGCCCTCCGGTCCCTCGCCGCCCTCCGCGCGACCTCCGCGCGCAATGTCCTGCCCGGGCACGGCTTCCCGTGGCGCGCCGGCGTCGACTCGGCCGTCGAGCAGGCACTGGTGGTGGGGGGCCACTAGCCGGGGAGGGCCGGGCGAGGCACGGTCGCGGAACGATACGCTGGTCGTATGGGCTGGATGAAGCGTCAGACGATCATGGGGTTCGCCTCCACCACGGCCAAGCGGGCAGCCCTCGGGCTCTTCTCGGCGCAGGCCGCGGTCATCGCCGGACTCATCGCGGTGGACGCCTACGAGAAGCGCCAGCGCACGAAGCGACCGGGCTTCCCCCAGCCCGGGACCTTCCACACGACGATCGCGGACACGCAGACCACGGTCTACACCTACGGCGAGGACCTCTTCGACGCGATGATCGAGGCGATCGACAAGGCCGAACACCAGGTCCTGCTGGAGACGTACATCTGGAAGGGCGACGACGTCGGCGAGAGGTTCCGTGACGCCGTCAACCGGGCCGCCGAGCGGGGCGTGAACGTCTACGTGATCTACGACGGCTTCGCGAACCTGGTGGTCAACCCCTTCTTCTACTCGTTCCACCCGCTGGTCAACGTGTACCGCTTTCCGGTCATCCGACCGTCCATCGTGTTCACCAACATCCGCGGCACCGGATTCGACCACCGCAAGGTCCTCGTGGTCGACGACGAGGTGGGCTTCGTGGGCGGCTACAACATCGGGACGCTCTACGCGAAGAAATGGCGGGACACGCACCTCGAGATCCGGGGACCCTCGGTCTGGGAGCTGCGGGAAGCGTTCGTCAATTTCTGGAACCTCCGGGCCATCCCGCGCAGACCACAGCTACCGGACCTGAGCGCGAACTTCTGGGAGCCGAGGATCCGCGCGGTCAACAACATCCCGGCCCTGCTGGTCTTCCCCATCCGCGGCATCTACCTCGACGCCATCAACAGGGCCGAGCGGCACATCTTCATCACCACCGCCTACTTCATCCCGGACCGGCAGATCCTCGACGCCCTGCTGAGGGCCAGCCGGCGCGGCGTGGACGTCCGGGTGATCCTGCCCGAGGACTCGAACCACGTGGTCTCCGACTGGCTCTCGCGGGGCTTCTACTCGTCGCTGATCAACGCCGGAGTGCAGATCCTCCTCTACCAGAACTCGATGATCCACGCGAAGACGGCGACCATCGACGGCGAGTGGAGCACGGTCGGCACCGCCAACATCGACCGCCTCAGCTTGACCGGCAACTACGAGATCAACCTGGAGATCTTCGATCGCGCCCTCGCCGGCACCATGGAGCAGATCTTCGCCGTCGATTCCTCCAACAGCCGGGTGCTGACCAAGGAGGAGTGGGAGAGCAGGCACGTCGTGGCCCGCATCAGTGAGCTCATCCTCGCTCCGCTGCGACCGTTCCTGTAGTCCCTCCCGTCCGCGCCGGGCGCGCGAAGCGCTCCAGGTAGCCGCGCTGCGACGATTCGACGTGGCCGCCCATCAGGTGGGCGGCCTCGGCCTCGTCCCCGGCGTCGACGGCGGCGATGATCCGGCGGTGCTCGCCCCAGGACTGCTTGCCGCGGTTGTCGACGTCTGCCGCGTAGAGCCACTCGATCTTGCCGGAGATCTGGCGCAGCAGCGCGGTGAGCGAGGTGCTGCCGGCGAGCTCGGCGACCCCAAGGTGGAAGCGGATGTTCAGTTCCGGCAGGTCCGCGACGGCGTCGGCTGCGACGGCGCGGTCGCCCTCGTCGAGGATGTCGGCCAGGGCGCGCCGCGCCGCCCACCACTCGACGCTCGGGGCTGCCGAGACGAAGTGGTCACGTGCCCGGCGGGCTGCCCGCCGCGCGATCGTCGCTTCGATGACGCCGCGGACGGCGAAGAGGTCCTCGGCGTCGTCGAGCGGGATCTCCGCCACGGTGGATCCTGCGTAGGGCCGGGACTCGACGAAGCCCTCCGCCCCGAGTGTGCGCAACGCCTCCCGGATCGGCACCCGGGAGACCCCGTACCGCGCGGCCAGTGCCGCCTCGGTCACCCGGGTCCCGGGCGCCAGCGCACCGGAGATGATGTCGCGGCGGATCGCGTCGAACAGCCGCTGCGGAGCTGCCGCGTCCTGCTCAGGCACCCGTCGACCCGCCTGATCCCCCGGCGT
Organism: Arthrobacter sp.; assembly: GCA_030147325.1. Taxonomy (GTDB): domain Bacteria; phylum Actinomycetota; class Actinomycetes; order Actinomycetales; family Micrococcaceae; genus Arthrobacter_D. Next base: position 2,760 of record JASLAA010000178.1, read on the forward strand.
CACGCGGTTGATCCGCGCGCCGCCGGCCGGGGACGCCGTCAGCGCCCGGCGGCATAACCCTGCGCACCCCGCGGGTTGGCGGCGGCCGAGAGGACACCCGTCGCGGGGTCCCGGGTGACCGAGGACAGCCGGCCGAGCGACCAGTCCCCCGCCCGCGTGACGGCGTGGCCGCGGCGTTCGAGCTCCGCGATGACATCCTCGCCCAGCCGGTCCTCGACCACGGCGCCGCCCGGTTCCCAGATGCGCGGCCAGAAGGACCCAGGGATGGAGGTGGTGTGGAGCGCCGGCGCGTCGATGGCCTCCTGCGGTGTGTAGCCTCCGACGATGGTCCGGAGGATGTAGAGCAGTTGCCACTGGTCCTGCTGGTCGCCACCGGGGGAACCCAGCGCGACGACGGGAGTTCCGTCCCTGAGGATGAGGGTCGGTGTGAGGGTGGTGCGGGGGCGCTTGCCCGGCTCGAGCGTGGACGGCGAGCCCTCCTCCAGCCAGGTCATCTGCAACCGGGAACCGAGACAGAACCCGAGCTCCGGGATGGCCGGTGAGGACTGCAGCCAGCCACCGCTCGGCGTGGCGGAGACCATGTTGCCCGCTGCGTCGACGACGTCGATGTGGCAGGTGTCCCCCCGTGTCTCGCCACTGCGGGAGACGGTCGGTTCGCCGACGCCGGCGAACCCGCTGCCATCGGCGAGAGCGGGCGGCGTGTAGCCGGTGCGCAGCGGCGGGATGAACGGAGTCATCCCGGGAACGACGCCGGGCCGGAACTCGAGCGACGCATCCTCCCCGATGAGTGCGCGGCGCTGCGCGGCGTACTCCGGCGAGAGCAGGTGATCCAGGGGGACCACGGCGTCGCCGTAGTAGGCCTCCCTGTCGGCGATCGCGAGCTTCTGCGCCTCCAGGATGGTGTGCGCTCCAATGGCGGTGGAGGGGTCCAGCCGCGCGTCGTCGAACCCGTCGAGGATGGCGAGGGTCTGCAGCAGTGCGGGCCCCTGGCCCCAGGCACCGGTCTTCGCGATGGTGTGGCCCCGGAACTCGAACGTCGTCGCCTCCTCGTAGCCCGCCTCGAAGCCGGCGAAGTCCTCGACGGTGATGACCCCGGCGTGGTCGAGTCCGGAGGAGTGCCGGTGCGGTGTCCTCACGAACTCCGCCGCGGCCTGCGCCACGAGCCCCGTGCGCCATTCGAGCCGGGCCGCATCGATCCGCGCTGTCCGGGTGGTGCCGTCCGCAGCGGCTCCGACGAGGGACTCGAGCACACGGGCATAGGCCTCGTTGCGGATGATCTCCCCCTCGCGGGGCGCCCTGCCCTCCGGCATCCAGAGGGCTGCCGACGTCGGCCAGTGCTCGGTGAACAGATCGGCGACGGCGGCGATGGTCGCGCCGACACGGCCGAGGACCGGATGTCCGTCGCGGGCGTAGCCGATCGCGAAGGCCAGCACGTCCTGGAGCTCCCACGTCCCGTGGTCGCGCAGCAGGACCAGCCAGGCATCGACGGCGGCCGGTACGGCGGCGGCGAGCGCCCCGGCCCCGGGCACCAGCTCGAGGCCCTCCGCGAGGTAGTGCTCGCGGGTGGCTGCGGCCGGCGCCGGTCCCTGTCCCATGAGGACGACGGGGCGGTCCGGCTCCTCCGCCGTGGCGAAGACGCCCGTCATGTCGCCGCCCGGGCCGTTGAGGTGCGGTTCGACGACGTGCAGGACGAAGGCCCCGGCCACGGCGGCGTCGAAGGCATTGCCACCGCGTTCCAGCACCGCCTGCGCCGAGGCGGTCGCCAGCCAGTGCGTCGAGGCACTCATGCCGAAGGTCCCCCGCAGCGTGGGGCGGGTGGTGAAGGAGGCAGGGGCCGTGTAGGTCATGGGAGCACTTTCGCTGGTTCTCGGATCGATGACGTGAGGTGGTCGCCCGACCAACGCGTCAGCTCTCGCGGGTTGAATACAATTTCCTGTACGACGATAGGCTTCGTATACATTCCTTTCAAGGCTCTCGGCAGGAAGCATCACCATGAAGAAGAACCGGGTGGCGACCGACCGCCTCCACCTCTGGCTCATGCTCGTCCTGACGTTCTCCACGGGCGTGGTCGACGCCGTGGGCTACCTCGGGCTGGATCGCGTCTTCACGGGCAACATGACCGGCAACGTGGTCCTTCTCGGCATGGCCTTCGCGGGAGGAGCCGACCTGCCCATCCTCCGGCCGGCACTCGCCCTCGTCTTCTTCATGCTGGGCGCCGCGCTCGCCGGCAGGGTCCTGCGCAGGGGACCCGAGGGCTGGTCGGGCCGCACCTCGAGCACCCTCCTGGGCGTCACGGCAGGACTGACCGCCCTCGCCGTCTACGTGGCACTCGTCGATGTCCACGCCGACGAGGTACTCGGCAGTATCACGACGTCGGTACTCGCGACCGTGATGGGTATCCAGGCCGCCACCGCCAAGCGCCTCAAGGTCGCGGAGATCACCACCGTCGTCGTCACGTCGACGATCACCGGCCTCGCCTCGGACTCGCGGCTCGCCGGGGGGAAGAGCCCGTTCTGGGCCCGGCGGTCGTCCGCCATCGCCCTCATCATGGCCGGTGCCGTCGTCGGAGCCCTGGCGCTGCGGGTGGATCTCTGGCTCGGCATCGCGGTTTCCGCGCTGCTGTCCGGCGCCGTCACCATGATCGGGCACGTGCGGCACCGCCGCGACCTGTCGGCACAGGCCGCAGCGAACGCCGAGGAATCCGCACTACGGTAGGAGTATGGAACAGGTTGACCGTCAGTTCGCATTCCACCGCCTGGCCCGCTCGTCACCCGGCCACCGCTGGTGGAAGCCCCTCCTGACAGCGCTGCTCGGAGTCGCCTTCTACCTGGTCTTCACCATCATCCTCCTGCTCATCGGAGTGATCGCGGCACTCGCGACGTCCGCCGACGTCGAGCAGTACATGGCGGCTGCGGTCGCGATCGACCTGAGCGATCCCGTGATCTTCGCCTTCACGCTGATCTCGCTCATCCTGATGATCCCCGCCCTGTGGCTGGCGGTGCTGCTGATCGGTCCGAGGCCGGTCGGGCTACTCTCCTCGATCGCCGGACGCATCCGCTGGCGCTGGCTCGCCGTCTGCACTGCGGCTGCGCTGGCCATCTATCTGGCGAGCCTCCTCGTCTCGACGGTGATCGAATCCTTCTTCCCCACGGAAGGTGCCCCGGCCACGCTGCAGGAGGACACCTCCACCCTCGTCGTCCTGCTCGCCCTCACCCTCCTCGCGGTCCCCTTCCAGGCAGCGGCAGAGGAGTACGTCTTCCGCGGATTCCTCATGCAGGCCATCGGCAGCTGGCTGCGGCATCCTGCCTTCGCGATCCTCCTGCCCGTCCCCCTGTTCGTCCTGGGACACGGCTACGATCCGCTCGGTCAGACCGACGTGGCGATCTTCGCGATCTTCGCCGGGTGGATCACCTGGCGCACGGGCGGACTCGAAGCGGCCATCGCGGTGCACGCCATCAACAACATGACGATTTTCGCGCTGGGCGCCGTCGGCCTGGTGGACGTCAACTCGACCGAGGGCTCGGTCGGCGGACTGGTCGTCTCCATCGCGACGATGGCCGTGACCGCGGTCGTGATCGTGCGCCTGGCCGACCGACGGGGCATCGAACGGACCCGTACGGTGTCCCCTGAGCCCGCCGCTCCCGCCCCTCCGGCTCCGGGGTACCTCCCGCCTCCGGGTTTCCCGCCGGTCGAGTCCTACGATCCGCACCAGTACGACCCGTCCCGCTACGCCCCCGCCACCTCCGCCGAAGGGACACCTCTCCCACCGGTCCAGTCCGCCAGGCAACCCGCCTCGGGCGGGACGGCGCCGCGGACCCTGGTGCGCCCGGCGCCATATCCTCAGACCCACCCGAGCCGGCCTCGCCTTCCGGCACCCGAAGGAGAGCCCGGTCCTCCCGCTGCCGACCCGCGCGAGCCGGTGCGCCCTGCCGCGGACCGAGGAGCGGTCCCCGCGCCGGCCGCGTCGGCGGAGCAGGGAAACCGCAACGGGCACCGATCCGGCCACCCTTCCGGACCGGCCCATCCCCCCGGTCCCGGCTACCCGTCGGGGACGTCCCATCCCGCGGGTCCCGCCCATCCCCCGGCCCGGGGTGATGGAGCGGCCGAGGGTCCGGTCTGACGGCCCCCTGCTCCTGCACGACGTCGGACGACCCTCGACCGGGCTCCTCGGCTCGACCTCGCCGAGGCCCCCGGGCCGCGATCCTGCGAACCCGTACACTGGGCCGGGACGAAGCGGAGCGAAGTTCGGCTAGGGGCGCGGTGCGATGACGATCGAGGAAGCAACCCACGACAGGGCCCGCCTCAGCATGCTCGGCCCAGGAGTGGTCCGGTTGACCTGGCTGCAGGGCACCGCGGTGCGGGAGAAGGATGTGGTCAGGGTCGTCGAACGCATCGACCACCTGGTCGCGGGTGCCAGGTATGCGATCCTCATGGACCTGCGCGAGATCGTCAGCATCAGCCTCACGGCCCATCACGTCCTCGCGCGGGATCCGCTGGTGCTCGCGGCCGGCATGCTGGGGAACGGCCCCATGGACCGGATGCTCGCAGCGGGTTCGGAACAGGCGAGCCACCCCGTGCGGTACTTCAGCTCGGAACTGGAGGCGATCCGCTGGCTACGGTCCCATCTTCCGGCGGCACCGAGCACTCCACCGCAGGTGCAGCCGCCCGCCCTCCCGGGATGCGTACTGCCCGCCGCCTGAGCTTCCGCAGGCGGGTACGCGCGACGGACCGACGAGCTGTCCGCAGCCGTCCCTCCACGGCACGCGCTGAGCCGGGCCGGGCGGAGCTGGGCTGCGGATATGGCGCCCCGGACTACCGTCCGTCACTCGACGGCGTCGAGCGTACCGCCCTCGTCGTCGACCACGTGCGTGAGCAGCCGCGGACCGTTGATCTCGTCCTCGACCCGGCGTGCGAGCATCCGCAGCTTCCGGCCGTCGCGACCGGAATAGTCCCGT
>JASLAA010000187.1 GCA_030147325.1 Arthrobacter sp.
ATGGATGCCGGCCAGCAGGCGCCCGAGCGTGGACTTGCCGGCACCGGAGGGACCGACCACCGCCAGCCGTTCGCCCCGGACGAGCGTCAGGTCGACGCCGTGCAGGACGTTGTGCCCGGGCCGGTAGGCGTAGCTCGCCCCTGAGACCACGATGTCCTCGTTCGCGGGCTCCGCCGTCGTCGCCTCACGGTCCGGCTCGACGTCCTTGATGCCGATGATGCGGGCGAGGGAGGCGGCGCCGACCTGGATCTCGTCCGTCCACATGATCAGCAGGTCGACCGGGTCGATGAGTCGGACGGCGAACAGGGCGATCGCCGCGACGGCGCCGGGCGTCACCAGGCCCTGCCCGGCCAGCCAGCCGCCCCACAGGAGGACGGCGGCAGCCGGTAGCCAGAAGGCGATGTCAGCGGCAGGGAACAGCACCGATCGCAGCCACAGCGTGTAGCGCTCGGCCTGGAAGCTCTTCCCGAGCGCCTGGTCCATCTCCTCCCGCCGGAGTGCACCGAGTCCGAGGGCGTCGACGGTGCGCGCACCCTCGATGGTCTCGGTGATCGTCCCGTTCACGACGGCGTACGTCTCACGTTCGCGCATGTACCCCGCAGCACTGCGCCGGAGGTACCAGCGCGTCACGGGCCAGAGCAGGGGCAGGCCCACCAGGAGCGCCAGGGAGAGGACGGGGGACGTGACGACGGCGGCCCCGAGGGTGAGGATGATGGTGACCACCGATACGACGACCTGCGGCACGCCGAAGCGCACCGTGTGGGACACGGCGTCGATGTCGTTCGTCGTGCGGGCCACGAGGTCGCCGGTACCCGCCTTCTCCACCGTGGACAGCGGAAGCGCCGTGACGTCCTCCATGAAGTCCTCACGGAGCTCGGCGAAGACGCGCTCGCCGAACACCATGCCGGACCGGACGGCGTAACGGCGCAGGACCGATTGCACCGCCAGGAATCCCAGCATCCCGAGCGAGACCGACGCGACGAATCCCGGCGTGGTTCCCACGGCCAGGGCGTCGATGAGGACGCCGAGCAGAAGGGGCCCTGCGAGGCCGGCCACGGCGGAGCCGACGTAGAGGGCGATCACCCAGCCGAGACCGCGGCGGTGGTGCCGGATCAGGCGGGAGGCCTCGGTCCGAACCGTGCCGGGGGTGGCGACGGGAAGCTTGGCGGTGCTACTCACTGCGGATCACCACGTTCCGATAGGCGGGGTTGCCGGACATGAGCTCACGGTGCGTTCCCTGGGCCGAGACCCGTCCGTCCTCGAGGAACACCACGCGGTCCATCGTCCGCAGCATGAGGGGGCTCGCGGTCACGACGACGGTGGTCAGGCCGGCCCTGCGCCTCACGCCGGACAGGCGCGCTGCGATGCGCTGCTCCGTGTGGGCGTCGACCGCGCTGGTGGGCTCGACCAGGACGAGATTCTCGGCCCCGGTGAGGTAGGCGCGGGCGAGGACCAGCCGCTGCCGCTGGCCGCCGGAGAAGCTCCTGCCGCGTTCCGTGACCTCGTGGGAGAGCCCGCCCTCGAGCCCCTCCAGGACGTCGAGTGCGCTCGCCGCCTCGAGCGCCGACAGGATCGCGGCGTCGTCGTGCCGGCCCTGCGGGTCGAGCTGATTGCGCAGCGGGCCGCTGAAGAGTTGCGGGCCGGCTTCGCTCACCACGATGCGCGTCCGGATGTCGGCGAGCGGTATGTGCCGGAGGTCGGCATCGCCCCAGCGCACCGTCGCCTCGTCGAGGACGGCATCCTCGAACCGCCCGAGGCGCGTGACCGTCGCGGCCGACTCCGCGGGTTCCCTCGCCACCACCGCGGTGAGCACTCCGGGCTCGACGACGACGCCGGACCGCTCGTCGACCAGGACGGACCCCGGGGGAGGAGCGGTGACGGGCGTGCCGCTCTCGGCGACGTTGGAATCGACGGAGAGGACGGCGATGATCTTCCGTGCCCCCACGTGGGCGCGGATGAAGCGCGCAAGGGAATCCGCAGCAGCCCGGATGGGGGTCATGAGGAAGATGGAGAAACCGTACAGGGCCACGAGCTCGCCGGGGCTGATCTCGCCGGCCAGGACCAGTGACGCGCCTACCCAGGTGAAGACCACACTGAACGCGCCGGCGATGAACACCTGGGACGCCTCGAGGTCCGCGAGGGACCTCGCGACGCGGATGCCCGAGTCGCGGGTGGCCGCGGATTTCACGCGGTAGCGGTCGACGAAGATGTGCTCCCCGCCGATGCCGCGCAGCACGCGCAATCCGGCCACCGTGTCGGCACCGACGGCCGTCATCCTGCCGGAGGCTTCGCGTTGCTCGCGCTGCCGCGCCTGCATGGGCTTCACCACGAACAGGAGCAGTCCGCAGCAGACGGGTACTCCCGCGAGCACCACGACGCCGAGCACGGGAGAGGTCTGCCAGATGAGGACGGTCACGACCAGCCATGCAGCCATCGCTCCGGCCAGGCGGGTGAGCGCCTCGTACACCTCGCCGAGGCGGAAGGCATCGGACGCGGCCGTCGAGACGACCTCTCCTGTCGACAGCGCGGTCGGAAGGGCGTCTCCCGTCCTGCTGATCTTGTGGCCCACGAGCCGGACCGAGCGGAACGCCGCCTGCATCCAGTTGCTGACCCCCGCGCGGTGCGTCGCGGTGTCCGAGACCGCCTGGACGACCATCAGCCCCAGCAGTGCCGCGGCCCACCCCAGCAGGGACCGGGTGTCGCCGCCGATGACGCCGTCGTCGATCGCCCTGCCCAGGATGAACGGCATCACGGCCTGCGACGCCATCCAGACGGCCCCGAGCAGGATCCCGGCGGTGAGCGTCGCCTTCTGGTGCGCGCCGAGCCACAGCAGGTAGCGCGCGGGAGAGCGCAGGTCCGGCGGGCCGGTCAGGGGATAGGGAAAGGAACGCACGAGGATCCATCGTAGACCCGATCCGGCCCAAGTGATAGAGACATGCCAATCAGTGATGGGTCCGGTTCCGCCGACCCTGCCGGGGCCGCAGCCATTCGCTGTTCTACAGAGGTACGAAGTACCGTTGAGGGGTGTTGAAAACCGCGCTCAAGCCTCGATGGATCGCCATGCTGATCCTGGCGATGACGATCGCTGCGGTGTTCGTACTCCTGAGCCAGTGGCAGTTCAACTCCTCGAGGCAGGAACCGCCGCCCGCTCCGAGCAGCACCGAGAACGTCCTGCCGCTCACCGAGATCCTCCAGCCCCTCACTCCGCTCTATGCGACGCGGGCCGACCAGATGGTCTCGATGGACGGTTCCTTCCTGCCGGACACCCGGATCCTGGTGCAGAACCGGGTGCTCGACGGCGAGGAGGGACTCTGGGTCGTCCAGGGCTTCGAGGTCGGCGGCGCCGACGCCCCGACCGGAGGTTCCGGAGGGGCTGCCGCAGAGCCCGCCGTCCTTCCCGTGGTGACCGGCTGGGTACCCGACGCCGATCGGGCGGTGCCCGTCCCGGAGTTGACCGGACCCGCCGCCGTCGTCGGGCGGCTCCTGCCACCCGAGGCGCCGGAAGTACAGCGTCCCGTCGACGGCGAGGTGCCCACACTGTCCACGGCGGAACTGTCCAACCTGTGGGACACGAAGACCTACGCGGCCTTCGTCGTCGCGACGCAGGTCACGTCCGGCGGGGTCGACGTACCCTTCGCCGCGGGGATGGAACAGGTCGTTGTGGGGCCGCAACCACAGGAGACCCCGGTCAACTGGCTCAACATCTTCTATGCCATCGAGTGGGTGGTCTTCGCGGGATTCGCGTTCTTCCTCTGGTGGAGGCTGGTCGCGGACGACCACCGTCGCTCCCTCGAGGACGCGGCCGATGCCGAGGAGGAAGCCCGGGGCGCGGATGCCGGGGCTCCTCCCGCCGACTCCGGCGAACCGCTCGGGAGCCGTGCGTCCCACGCCCCTTCGGCGGGGCGCCCCGCCGTCCAGCTGCCGCAGACCTCACGCGCGACACCACCGACCGAAAGCAGTGCACCGTGACTGACCCGTTCCCCGATTCCACTGCCTCTTCTGCCGTCCCGCGCGCCAGGCCCACGGGACAGCAGAAGAGGCGCTTCGGCGGGACGCACGCGCAGATCCTCTCCGCACTCTCCTTCTACAGGGTGCTCGCGTACGCAACCGGGGTGATGCTCCTGCTCGTGGTCATCGAGATGGTCGCGAAGTACGGCTTCGGCTCGGAGATCGTGGCAGGTGGCGGAGCGGTGATCCAGTTCCTGCCCGAGGTCGTCGCCGAGACGGCGGGCGGCTTCAACCTCTCGACGGCGGTGCTGATCGTGCATGGCTGGCTGTACGTCGTCTACCTGATCGCCGACTTCCGCCTGTGGCAGCTGATGCGATGGCCGTTCGGCCGCTTCATCCTGATCGCCCTCGGCGGCGTCGTGCCGCTGCTGTCCTTCGTCGTCGAGAAGCGGATCCACCGCCAGGCCGAGCAGGACCTTGCGGCCCACCCCGAAGCCGCGCCCCGCTACTGAGCCAGACCCGGAGATGGACGTGCCCTGTCGGTGTGCCTCGACGAGCTCTGGGTGCCGACGTCGGATGTGCGGCGCCGGTATGGGCAGACTATTGTTGACGGGTGACTACCCCCGAGAACGGCTCTGAACATCGCCCTGTCCTCGTCGTCGACTACGGCGCCCAGTACGCCCAGCTGATCGCCCGGCGCGTGCGCGAGGCCGATGTCTACTCGGAGATCGTCCCGCACACGCTGAGCACCCAGGAGATCCTGGCGAAGAACCCCTCGGCGATCATCCTCTCCGGGGGCCCCTCCAGCGTGTATGCCGAAGGTGCCCCTCGGGTCGACGCCGACCTGTTCGAGGCCGGAGTGCCGGTGCTCGGTATCTGCTACGGCTTCCAGGCCATGGCGAACGCGCTCGGGGGAACCGTCGCGAAGACGGGGCTGAGGGAGTACGGCTCCACGGACATCCGTTCGGACGGCGAGTCGCGGTCGATCCTGACCGGGACGCCGGAGCACCAGAACGCCTGGATGAGCCACGGCGACAGCGTGCAGTCCGCGCCCGAGGGCTTCGACGTGCTCGCCAGCACCGCGGGGGCGCCCGTCGCGGCGTTCTCCAACGAGGCGAAGGGACTGTACGGGGTGCAGTGGCATCCCGAGGTCAAGCACTCCGAGCACGGCCAGGCCGTCATCGAGAACTTCCTCTTCAGGGGAGCTGGGCTGGACCCGACCTGGACCACCCGCACCATCCTCGAGGAGCAGGTGGAGCGGATCCGGGAGCAGATCGGTGACGCGCGGGTCATCTGTGGACTGTCCGGCGGGGTCGATTCCGCCGTCGCGGCCGCACTGGTGCAGCGCGCGGTGGGCGACCAGCTCACCTGCGTCTCCGTCGACCACGGGCTCCTGCGCGAGGGCGAGGCCGAACAGGTGGAACGCGACTTCGTCGCCGCAACAGGAGTGAAGCTCTACGTGGCCAACGAGCAGGAGCGCTTCCTCCAGGCGCTCGCCGGCGTCTCGGACCCGGAGACGAAGCGGAAGATCATCGGCCGTGAATTCATCCGGGCCTTCGAGGAAGCCGAACGCGCCATCATGCGTGAGGCGGAGGCCGAGGGCGAACCCATCCGCTTCCTCGTCCAGGGAACGCTCTACCCGGACGTCGTCGAATCCGGCGGGGGGGAGGGCGCGGCCACCATCAAGAGCCACCACAACGTCGGCGGACTGCCCGAGGACCTCCAGTTCGAGCTCGTCGAGCCGCTTCGTACCCTCTTCAAGGACGAGGTGCGCGCCGTCGGCGCGCAGCTCGGCCTGCCGGCGGAGATCGTGGGGCGCCAGCCCTTCCCGGGTCCCGGGCTCGGCATCCGCATCGTCGGTGAGGTCACCGAGGAGCGGCTCGAACTGCTGCGCAGAGCAGATGCCATCGCCCGGGCGGAGCTCACGGCGGCCGGACTCGACCACGAGGTGTGGCAGATGCCGGTGGTGCTGCTCGCCGACGTCCGCAGCGTCGGTGTGCAGGGGGACGGGCGCACCTACGGACACCCGATCGTCCTGCGTCCCGTATCCAGCGAGGACGCCATGACCGCTGATTGGTCCCGCCTGCCCTACGACCTCCTCGCGCGCATCTCCAACCGCATCACCAACGAGGTGGACGGGGTCAACCGCGTGGTGCTCGACGTGACGAGCAAGCCACCCGGAACCATCGAATGGGAGTAGGCGGCGACCGGGAGAAGGCCTGAGCCACTCCCGTCAGCCCCGGCCGCGTTGCTATCCGCGGGGTCGGTCCGCTTTTCGGATAGCTTGGAGGACATGCCAATCTGGTCGAGATCAGCACGTGACAATGCAGGGAAGAAGGCGGCTGTGCCGGAGCAGGACCAGCGGGATTCGGCAGGGACGCCGGAGGATCAGCCGCAGGAGGCCCAGCGGGGCGACGGGGCCGGCCAGCAGCCGGCGCCAGGATCTGACGATCCATCGGCACAGGACTTCCTCGTTCCATGGCTCGAAGGACTGGGGGCGCAGGCCAGCGGGGACACCCTCCTCCACTTCCGGCCCTCGGCCGGCACCAGCATCGACCTGACGCATGCTCACCCCTCGGGGCTGGCGCAGCTCCTCGCCGGCCGCCGAACCCGGCTCTCGACCCTCCTGCGCGATCCTGTCCAGTACAGCGCAGCGAAAGCCGCCGCCCGCGCGCTACGAGCCAAGATCTTCGAGCTGGGCACCGAACGCGGCATCGACGTCGGCTATCTCGCCGCGGGGACGGCGTCGTGGCGCTCCGTGGACGGCTCCGGCCGTTCGGAGACGCTGAACGCCCCCGTGCTCCTGACGGCGATCTCGCTCACCGTGCATGCTTCGCAGGACGACTACGAACTGCAGATCACCGAGCAGGCCGGGATGAACCCTGCTCTGGTGCGCCACCTGCGGAACCAGCAAGGGCTGCAGGTCGATCCCGTGGCCATCGCGCGCCTGGCCTACGGAACCGCACGGTTCGATCCGCACCCGGTCCTGGAGCGCATGCGCGCACTGGGCGAGGGCGTACGCGGGATGTCGGTCGAGCACCGCATCCTCGTCTCGACCTTCGCCGACCTCGCAGGCGTCAAGGGTGATCCCGCCCTCCGCCCCGACCATCCGATCCTCGCCGCTCTGATGGGCTCGGCCAGGGGTGACGACGAGGCCGCCTCGGCACTGTCGGATTCAGCGGACGGACTGTCCTTCGCAGCCGCCGACGAGCGGGAGCCTGCCCAGGAGATCCTGATCCTCGACGCGGACCGCGCCCAGCAGGACGTCCTCGACCTCGCCACGGCGGGTGTCAGTCTCGCAGTCGCAGCACCACCGGGGACTGGACAGACCCAGACGGCGCTGAACGTGGCGGCGAGGGCAGCCGCAGCAGGCCGGCGCGTCGTCGTCGCAGCCGAACGCCGCGGGACGCTCAACGAATTCGTGCAGGACCTCGACGGGCTGAACCTCGGCTCACTCGTTCTCCAGCTGGGCAGCCAGACCGGTCCCGTACAGGTACGGGAAGCGGTCATCCGTGCGATCGTGCGGAACGAGAAGGCGCTCGAGCCGGAGCTAGAGACCCTCCACGCGACGCTCACCGGCCACCGCCATCAACTCATGGAGCACGTGCGCAGTCTCCACAACGTCCGCACCCGGTGGGCGTGCTCGCCCTACCAGGCCATGCAGTCGCTCGCCGGGCTCACCGCGCTCGATCCTGCGCCCTCCACCACCGTGCGCCTCAAGCGCAGTGTGCTGGACTCCATCGCGAACCGCCAGGAACTGACGGAGAGGCTCCACCGAGCCGCGGAGCTGGGCAGCTTCAGCAGGGCGTCCACGGAGAGCCCCTGGTACGGTGCGCAGCTGCTCAACCGCAAGGAGACCGAGCACGCGCACGGACTGTCCGACCAGCTGGCAACTGCGATCCCCGATCTCCGCGGCAGGGTCCAGAGCGTCGCGGAACACTCGCACATCACGCTCGGGGGGACGTTCAGGGAATGGGGAGAGCAGCTCGAGCTCCTTGTCGCGGTGCGTGGCAGCCTCGACAAGTTCACCCCCGACATCTTCGACCGGCCCGTGACCGACCTCATCTCCGCCACGGCTCCGTCCTCCTGGCGCAAGGAGCGCGACATCGAGATGAGTTCGATGACGCGGTCCCGGCTCCGCCGCGTGGCCAAGGAGTACATCAGGCCCGGCGTGCACATCTCGGACCTCCACACGTCTCTCCTCGAGGTCCAGCAGCAGCGCACCCTCTGGACCCGCTACGCCCTGACCGAGCGGCACCCGTCGGTGCCGACGGGACTCGCGGAGATCCATGCGTCCTACCGGGGCGTGGAGGAACGGCTCAATGAGCTGACCGCCATCCTCCGGCCGACCTTCGGGCATCCGGACCTCGCCTCCCTCGACCTGGACGAGCTCGAGACACTCCTGCGCAGCCTGGCGTCGGACCGGGACACGCTGGAGACGCTGCCCGAGCGGACACTCCTGCTCGACGAGATGCGGGAGCAGGGTTTGGCCGAGCTGCTCGCCGACCTCGCGGCCCGGGAGGTCCCCGTCGAGCGCGTGGGATCGGAGCTCGAACTCGCCTGGTGGCAATCGGCGCTCGAGGCGATGATCAGCGGTGACGACTATCTCGCGATGTCGGACGGTGCGAGCCTCCGCAGGCTCGAAGCCGAGTATCGGTTGGCGGACAACGCTCACATCGCGTCGGGACCTGCGCGCATCCGCTGGGCGCTGGCCGAGCGCTGGAGGGCCGCTGTCGCAGGACGCCCGGATGACGCGGAGCGGCTGCGCCAGCAGCTCAAGGACGGCACGCTGACCCTCGAGGGTCTCGCCCGCCTGCACCCGGACCTGCTGGCAGCGCTGCTGCCGGTCTGGGCCGTGAGTCCGCTGAGCATCAGGGGCGCTGTCCCTGAGGGTGTCTCCTTCGACACCGCCCTCCTGCTGGACGGCGAGTCGATGTCCCTGCAGAGCGCCGTGCCCTGCGTGGCACGCGCCGCGCAGGTCGTCGTGTTCGGTGACGACCGTCTGGCCGGACCCACCCGGTTCAGCATCGAGGTGCAGGCGGCCGATCGCGCGTCGACGCTCGAGCCGCTGCCGAGTGCCTTCGATTCCCTGCGATCGGTGCTCCCCGTCCGGGGGCTCACGGAGGTGTACCGCGGGGTCGACCGCAGCTTGGACACCTACCTGAGCGAGTCGTTCTACGACGGGAAGCTGTCCCGACTGCCCCAGGCTTCGGAGGTGACGGGGGAGGGGCGCGGACTCGTGGTCGAGTACCTCCCGAACGGGACGGGGATGCCGAGTTCCGAGCACGACGGCGTGGAGAGCGTTGCCGTGGAGGTGAACCGGGTGGTCGAGCTGGTCTTCGAGCACATCCGGCGCCGCCCGAGCTTCTCGCTCGCCGTCGTGACCGCCAGCGCCCGTCACGCAGCACGCGTGGGGGAGGCGATCCGCCTGCAGATGGCGGAGTTCCCCTGGGCGGCGGATTTCTTCACGCCCGGGCGTGAGGCGTTCCGCGTGGTCCCGGTGGAGCGCGCCGGGGGTCTTGTCCGCGACGACATCATCTTCTCCCTGGGGTACGGGCGGACGCCGCACGGGCGAGCCCTCCACTCCTTCGGTTCGTTGTCCGCGCCGGGGGGCCGCCGGAACTTCGTCATGGCGATGACGCGAGCACGGCGCCTGCAGCACGTCCTGACATGCTTCGAACCCTCGGACCTGGACCCTGACCGGCTCACCGAGGGCGCGGTCGATTTCTACGCGTTGCTGCGGCGCGAACTCGGTGAAGCCTCCTCGGACGTCGCTGCGCCCGGTGGCAATGAGGACCCGCTGGTGGCGGACCTCGTGGACAGGCTGCGTCACCGCGGCGCGGAGGTGTGGGACCACTACGCGGGTGTCCTGGACATCGTGGCGATGCGGCCGGCCGACGTCCGGGCGGACGGAAGCGCTGCAGCCTCCGGGGACCAGCGCCCGGCGCCGCTGGCCATCGAGTCGGACGGCACGGGCCGGTACGGCTCCATGTCGGTGAGGGAGCGGAGCAGGCTTCGCCCGCAGGTCCTCGAACGGATGGGCTGGCGCTACATGCCCCTCTGGACGATCGAGGTCTTCACGGACCCGGACGGGTGTGCCGAGAGGGCGTCCGTGGTCATCGGGCTTCCGCCGCGGGACACCCCTGACCAACCGAGGACGAGGAAGGACGCCGCCAGGATGCGGAAGGACGAACAGCACCCAGGACGTGGGATCAGCGTCCCGCAGGAGACTGCAGCTATGGACGACGCCGATCCAGCCCTTCCGACGAAGGCGGTCGAGGACAGCCCCCGGGCCTGGGGTGACACGGACGACGATCATGATCAGTGGCTGCAGGAGCAGCGCCCTCCGCACTGGGGCTGAGACCACGGCGACCTGATGCCGCCGCCGGCGGCATCAGGAGCCGCTGGTGAGGACCAGGTGCACGTTCCCTGAGCTCGAGGCGCCCGCGAGGGCCGCAGCATCGTCCTGTCCGGCGGCGACCACCACCAGTCCGGAATCGTCAGCGGCGCCCGGCCAGGTGCCGGCTGCGCCGCCGGGTGCTGTCCAGAGCACGGGCACGGAGCGTGCCAGGACGACGGGTTCCACCGCGACGTCGTACCCGTTGCCCGTGCTGACGATGACATCCACGATCTGACCCGGGGCCAGGAGTTGGACCGTCGACGGGTCGGCCGGGCGGACGGGGACGGCGACGGTGCCGGGAGAC
>JASLAA010000229.1 GCA_030147325.1 Arthrobacter sp.
CCGGAAGCTCTGCGGGCTCACTGCGAGGCGAGCCTGACCGCACTCGGCCTGGAGCGGATCGGACTCTACCAACTCCACTGGGTCGACCCGGCCGTGCCCCTGAGGGAGAGCGTCGAAGCGCTCAGGGACCTCCAGGGCGAAGGCAAGATCGAGCTGATCGGACTGTCGAACATCGACGAGCAGCAACTGCACGAAGCACGGGCGATCGCACCCATCGCAGCTGTGCAGAACAGGCTGTCGGTGCAGCAGCCCGAGGACCTTCCCCTGGCGCAGCTCTGCGCGTCACTCGGGATCGCCTATCTCGCCTATCAGCCTCTCGGCGGTTCCGCACCGGCTCGATCGCCCGGCTCGAGGGCCTGCAGGGCGGTGGCGCTCCGTCACGGCGTCAGTTGGCAGCAGGTGGCGCTCGCATGGCTCCTGCTGCACCCCGGAATCATCCCGCTCGTCGGGAGCAGCAGACCGGAGACCATGGCGGATTCTCTCCGGGCCGGAAGCGTTCGCTTGCTCGAAGAGGACCTCGAGCAGTTGCCCCCGAGCTGATCCGGTGCACCTCCGACACAGCCTCGGTGGTGCCATCGCCGATCCTCCGGCGGAGTCCGGTCCGCCGGTATCGACCCGGCGACGCTTGTCCCGAGGACAACCTCAGATTCGCACGTACTCCGCGAGGTGCCTCCCGGTCAGGGTGGCCGCGGTTGCGACAAGATCCGCGGGTGGGCCCTCGAAGACCACCCTGCCGCCGTCGTGCCCTGCGCCGGGCCCGACATCGATGATCCAGTCCGCATGGGCCATCACCGCCTGGTGATGCTCGATCACGATGACGGACTTGCCGGAATCCACCAGCCGGTCCAGCAGGCCCAGGAGGTTCTCGACGTCTGCGAGGTGCAGCCCCGCCGTGGGCTCGTCGAGCACGAGGATCCCTCCTTTCTCCCCCATGTGCGTGGCCAGCTTCAGACGCTGCCGTTCGCCGCCGGACAGCGTGGTCAGTGGCTGTCCGAGGCTCAGGTACCCCAGACCGACGTCGGACAGCCGGCCGAGGATGGCAGCGGCTGCGGGCACCTTCGCGTCGCCGCCGAAGAACGCGGCCGCCTCACTGACGGGCATCGACAGGACTTCGCTGATGTCCCTGCCGGCGAGCGTGTACTCGAGTACCTCGGCCATGAAGCGCTTGCCGCCGCAGACCTCACAGGTGGTCGCCACCCCCGCCATCATGGCGAGGTCCGTGAAGATCACGCCCGCGCCGTTGCAGGTGGGGCATGCACCTTCGGAATTGGCACTGAACAGGGCCGGCTTGACTCCGTTCGCCTTGGCGAACGCCTTCCGGATCGGCTCCAGCATCCCCGTGTAGGTTGCCGGATTGCTGCGGCGCGAGCCCTTGATAGCCACCTGGTCGACAGCGACGACGCCTTCCCGGCCTGCCACTGATCCATGGATCAGCGAACTCTTGCCCGACCCGGCTACTCCCGTGACGACGCACAGCACGCCCAGCGGGATGTCGACGTCGACATCGCGGACGTTGTGGGAGGTCGCTCCCCTGATCTCCAGCGCTCCGGTGCGCGCCCGCACCGACGCCTTCAGGGCCGCCCGGTCATCGAGGTGCCGGCCCGTGAGGGTGCCGCTGCTGCGCAGACCGTCGACGGTACCCTCGAAACAGACCGTCCCACCGGCGGTGCCCGCTCCCGGACCGAGATCGACGACATGGTCGGCGATGGCGATCAGCTCGGGTTTGTGCTCGACGACCAGCACCGTGTTGCCCTTGTCCCGCAGCCGCAGCAGCAGACCGTTCATGCGCTGGATGTCGTGCGGATGCAGGCCGATGGTCGGTTCGTCGAACACGTAGGTGATGTCCGTCAGCGACGACCCGAGGTGCCGGATCATCTTGGTCCGCTGGGATTCACCCCCGGACAGCGTGCCGGAGGGACGGTCGAGGCTGAGGTACCCCAGTCCGATCTCCACGAACGATTCGAGGGTCTCCGTCAACGCTGTCAGGAGGGGCGCGACCGACGGCTCGTTCAAGCCCTGTACCCAGCTGGCG
The DNA here is from genome assembly GCA_030147325.1 of Arthrobacter sp. GTDB lineage: Bacteria > Actinomycetota > Actinomycetes > Actinomycetales > Micrococcaceae > Arthrobacter_D. The sequence continues at coordinate 2,033 of JASLAA010000229.1, forward strand.
AGGTCGCTGATCTGCATGGCACAGGCATCGGCGATGCTGATGCCGCCGATCCTCGACGACCGGGCGGCTTCACTCAGCCGGGTCCCGCCGCACTCCGGGCAGGTGGTGAAGGTGATCGCGCGGTCCACGAAGGCGCGGATGTGGGGCTGCATCGACTCGCGGTCCTTGGACAGCATCGACTTCTGGATCTTCGGCACGAGGCCCTCGTAGGTGATGTTGATGCCGTCGACCTTGATCTTGGTCGGCTCCTTGTACAGCAGGTCCTGGAGCTCATGACTGGTGAAGTCCCGGATGGGCTTGTCGGCATCGAAGAATCCGCAGCCGCCGAAGATCCTGCCGTACCAACCGTCCATGCTGTAGCCCGGGATGGTCAGGGCTCCTGCGTTGAGCGATTTGGTGTCGTCGTAGAGCTGCGTGAGATCCATGTCCGTGACCGATCCCATGCCCTCGCAGCGCGGACACATGCCGCCTGTGACGGTGAAGCTGCGACGCTCCTTGACAGTGGTACCGCCACGCTCGATGGTGACGGCGCCTGCTCCACTGATCGAGGCGACGTTGAAGGAGTACGCCTGCGGGGAGCCGATCGATGGCTGCCCCAGGCGCGAGAAGACGATCCGCAGCATGGCGTTGACGTCCGTCGCCGTACCGACGGTCGAGCGGGGATTGGCGCCCATCCGTTCCTGGTCGACGATGATCGCGGTGGTCAGGCCCTCGAGGACGTCGACGTCGGGCCGGGCCAGGGTCGGCATGAAACCCTGCACGAAGGCGCTGTAGGTCTCGTTGATCATGCGCTGTGACTCAGCGGCGATCGTGGTGAAGACGAGCGAGCTCTTACCCGACCCTGAAACTCCCGTGAAGACGGTCAGCCGCCGCTTCGGGATGTCGATCGTGACGTCCTTCAGGTTGTTCTCCCGCGCACCCCGCACCCTGATGAGGTCGTGGCGGTCGGCCGTATGGTGTCCGGTCTGCTCGCGGTCCGTCGTCGTGGTCATGGTCTCTCCGTTCTCGGGCCGGCGCTCGTCCGGGCGCGGGTCTGTCCGGCCTGCCGGTGCCACCCTGCAGCACGACTGATTCTCCGTCGTCCTGCCCGCCGGGGCAATGCTCCCCCGCCCCGATCCCACCCGCCCCTGTCCGCGACTGTGCTTTGCTGGAACGATGAGCACCGAATCGTCGAACCATCCTCCTGAAGCGCTGTCCACCGCGTCCCTGTCCGAGCACGTGGAGATGATCCTCGCCGGAGGCCTGCCGCCCATCGTGTCCGCCGGGAACCCGGTGCTGCGCCGGCCGGCCGAGGACTTCGTGGGGCAGCTCGACGACGACCTCCTGCAGCGGTTGATCAGCACCATGCGCGTCGTGATGCACGAGGCGCCGGGCGTGGGCCTCGCAGCCCCACAGATCGGCATCCCTCTCCGCATCGCGGTCCTCGAGGACCAGGGCTCGCCGGACCCGGCGATCGCGGACGTGCGATCCCGCGCCCCCCTGCCGTTCACCGTGATCATCAACCCGGTGTACGAATCCCTGGAC
>JASLAA010000260.1 GCA_030147325.1 Arthrobacter sp.
GGGAACAGCAGGGCGCCGATGATCGCACCGGTGACGACGACGGTCAGGGTCGCGACGAAGCAGAACAGTGCCGCGCCGGCGTACTTCACGAGCAGCAGGCGGATGCGTCCGGCCGGGGCGACCAGCAGGTACCGCAGGGTCCCGAGGTTCGCTTCGCCGGCGATGGTATCGCCCGCCACGACACCGATGGTGAGCGGGAGGAACAGGGGGATGGCGACGGTGAGCGCCGTCAGCGACACGAACAGGCCGTTCTGGGTGATGCTGTTGAGGAACGCCGGTCCGCGGCCACTGCCGGAACTGTCGGAGGAGACGCGGACGACGACGGCGATGAGGATCGGGATCAGCGCCAGCGCGCCGATCATCGCCCAGGTGCGGAGCCTGCGGAACAGGACGGTGATCTCGGACAGCACGAGCGTGAGGCCGAGCGATCCTCCGGTGGAGGGTGGGCGGGCAGCTACGGATTCAGCCGGCAACGTCGAACCCCTCTCCGGTGAGTGCGACGAAGCGGTCCTCGAGCGAGGCTCCGCTGACCTCGAGGCCGCGCACGCGCACCTCGGCGCGGACCAGGGCGGCGGTGACGCTTTCGGGCTGGAGCCCCGGCACCGAGAGTTCGGCGGTCACGACGTCGTCGCGCCCGTGCCGTTCGGGCGTGAGGCCCAACCCGGTCAGGACACCCTGGGCTGCTGCGACATCGGGCGTGGTGACGCGGATGCGGGCCGTACCCTCGGACCTGAGCTCGTCGAGGGTGCCCTGCGCCACGAGCCGGCCGGCACTCATCACGGCGATGCCGGTGCACATCTGCTCCACCTCGGCGAGCAGATGGCTGGAGACGAAGATGGTGGTGCCGTCAGCGGACAGCGACTTGATCAGGCTGCGGACCTCGCGGGTGCCCTGCGGATCGAGCCCGTTGGTGGGCTCGTCGAGGATCAGGAGGTCCCGCGGCGCGAGCAGCGCGTTGGCGATACCGAGGCGCTGCTTCATGCCGAGGGAGTAGGCATGTGCCCGTTTCTTCGCCGCGTGGCCGAGGCCTACACGTTCGAGCGCCTCGTCCACCCGCCTGTTCCTGGTGGCGGGAGACGTGTGGCGATCGGCGGCGTCGAAACGCTGCAGGTTCGCGCGACCGGAGAGGAACGGGTAGATGGCAGGACCCTCGACGAGAGCCCCGACGCGGGGCAGAACGGCGCGCGCATCCTTCGGCATCCCGCCGTCGAGCAGCCGGATCTCGCCGCTGGACGCAGCGGCGAGGCCGAGAAGCATGCGGATGGTCGTGGTCTTGCCTGATCCGTTGGGACCGAGGAAGCCGAACACCGACCCGCGGGGAACTGCGAGATCGACGCCGTCGACGGCTTTCTGCCTGCCGAAGACCTTGCTCAGCCCGCGGGTCTCGATCGCGTAATCGCCGGCGCTCACCCGCGCGTCCGCACCGTCGGTGCGGACCGCGCGGGTGTTCCGTCGGTCACTGCCGGGAAGCGGCGACGAGCTGGTCGGTCCCCACGGCGCCCGCGAGGATCCGGCCGTCGTCGGTGACGAGCACCGAGACGAGCGATGTCTGCAGGGCCCGGCCGCCGTCGACCTCGGTGAGGGCCTGCTCCAGCAGAACCTGCGCACCGGCTACCTGGTCAGGATCCATGCCCGGCTTGATCTCCATGATCTCGTCCATACCGGCCGCTTCGCCGCCGCCGAGGTTCAGGCCGAGCTTCGCGGCGCTGCCGGCGGGCAACTCCACGATGGTGCTCCAGCCCGTGCCGATGACGGTCGGCTCCTCGGGCGTGGTGCTCGGGGCCTCGACGGCCTCGAGCTTCGCCTTCGCTTCGTCAGGGGTGGGCGCTTCGGTCACGGTGGCACCTGCGGGGGCGGTGAACTCGAAGAGGTCGGCGTCGGGGGTGCTGAAGTCGACGGAGCTGAAGCCGGCGGTGAAGGCCGGATCCTGCTGTCCCTTCGCCTGCACGGTGACGCTCAGCGGCACTCCCGTCTCGGAGTCGATGGTGACGGCGACGCCGCCGATCAGCGTCGCGTCATCCTCGGGGGTCAGCCGCAGCTCGTAGGCGCTGCGGCCTGCGACGCGGCTGGTGTCTCCGACGGTGACCTCTGTTGTCGGATCGACCCTGGCGAGGAAGACCTCGGCGAGCTCGGCCGGCGTGCGGGGCACGTTCTGGAGCTCGGGGTATTCTGCGGCCTTGGCCTGCAGCTTCGCCTCGAGCTCGGCCTTCGCGGCTTCCCTGTCCGGCAGGACCGCGTGGGTCGCCGCGTTCGTCTGCGAGTCGTAGAACCAGATCTCGTCCGCGTTCACCACGACGTCGCGCTGCGCCAGCTGGTCGAGGACCTGGACGCGGGCCTTGTCCGGGCCGTCGACGTGGACCTGCGCCGTGTGCTCCCCGGTGAGGAGTTCGAGCGCGGTGGACGTGGGGTCCGAACTGGAGGTCGCGCCCGGGGGAGTGGACATCCCCAGATCGGGCAGGCCCAGGTCGGAGGACTGCTCGACGGTCCCCGAGTACGCGTCATCGGAACTGGTCGCCACGAACTCGAGCAGCTCCTGCGCCGTCTTGGCGGGAAGTCGGGGTTGGGCTTCAGCGACGGCGGAACCGCTCACCGCTGCACCGATGATGACGACGGGGACGATGCCGGCAGGGAGCCAGCGCCAGTTCTTGTTCATGATCGTGCCTTCCGAACGGGTCCATGTGCCGGCTGATGCCAACCCCCTGCAATCAGGCGGTCGAGGGCACGTGTACTGGGTGAACGAGCGGGAGGGCGAAGGCGTGCCGCCCTCGCCGTCGTCGCCCGTGCGACGTCGGACACCTGCCGCAGGGATGCACGACAGGGCGGCCGGAGCCGCACCCTCGGACTGCCCGCCGGAGCTAGCGTGTGACGCGCCGACGGCCGGCGAGGGTCTCTGCGACACCGATGAGCAGGACGGCGGCGATGACGGACACGATGAATCCGAGGATGTTGAGTTCGAAGATGTCGCCCGTCCGGAGCAGGCTCGCGATGGAACCGCCGATGATGGAGCCGACGAGGCCCAGCAGCAGCGTGGCGATCAGGCCGAGGTTCTGCTTGCCCGGCTTGATGAGGCGGGCGAGTGCGCCGATGATGAGGCCGGCGATGATGAATCCGAACATGGTTGCTCTCCTTCTGATGCGTCCGCGGAACGCGGGAAGCCTGGGTGCTCGATGGCGGGGGCCAGTGGTGGTGCTCGTGCGTATCACCAGGAGCGAGCCCGGGCCGCGGTGGCTGCCGGGTTGCCATGAGCTGCTTTCACTCCAACGATAGAGGCATGCAAAGCCTACTGA
>JASLAA010000045.1 GCA_030147325.1 Arthrobacter sp.
TCCGGAAGAAGGCCAGGGCGCCCATGCCGCGGCGCACACCGAGTGCGATGAACAGGAACGGCAGCCCCAGTCCGAGGCAGTAGACGAAGGTCAGGACGGCACCCTTCAGGGCCGTCGCGTCATCACCCGAGATCGCGAGCAACTGCACGGCCCCGAGCGTCGGCCCGATGCATGGCGCCCACCCCAGCCCGAAGGTCACCCCCAGCAGCGGCGCCCCGAGGAGCCCCGCGGGAACCCTGGCATGCATGCGGCTCTCCCGCTGGAACCAGGAGAAACCACCCATGAACACGATGCCCAGGAGGATCACGACCACCCCGAAGACCTGGATGAGCCAGCCCTGCGACACCCGCAGGAAGGCTCCCAACTGTCCGAACAGCGTGCCGTACGCCATGAACACCGCGGAGAACCCGAGCACGAAGAGTCCGATCCCCGCGACCATGCGGCCCTTCTTCTGCTTCTCGAGGTCGACGCCGGTCAGGCCCGTCACGTAGCCGAGGTAGCCGGGCACCAGCGGAAGGACGCAGGGGGATGCGAACGAGACCAGCCCGGCCAGCAGCGCGACCGGGAGCGCGAGGAGCATGGATCCGTTGAGGACCGTGTCCGCGAACGCGTTCCCCGCCACGAGGGGAACAGCCGCGGCAAGCTGACCCGCCGCCTGCGCCGTCATCGGCGGGACGCGTTACTCGGCGAGAGCATCGCTGATCAGGGCCTTGAGGGTGCTGCGGTCCGCGAGCCCGAGGATCCGGGAGGAGACCCGCCCCTCGCGGTCGAGCACGATGGTGGTGGGAACGGCCTGCGGCGGTACGTACTGCGTCATGTCCAGCAGCACCCCGCCGTCCTTGTCGGCAAAGCTGTCGTACGGGATCTCGAAGCTGCGCTCGAACGCCTCTGCCGTTGCCTGCTCGTCGCGGATGTTCACTCCGTAGAAGGCAGCGCCCTGCGGCTCGTACTCATCGTGCAGTGACACGAGGTCCGGGGCTTCCTTGCGGCAGGGAGCGCATGATGCGTACCAGAAGTTGAGGACCGTGACCTGACCCACCCAGTCCTCGCTCGACACCTGCGTCCCGTCGAACAGCACACCGGACACCTCGACCGGTTCACCCCGGTCCGTGTCCGCGTACTCCGTGACCGACCCGTCCCCGGCGATGTAGTTCTTCCCGTCGCCCGCTGCGGCCTGCTGCGCCAGGGGGTCGTCCGCGGAGCAGGAGCTCACCACGAGGGCGACCGGCACGCAGAGGGCCAGGACCGCACGCGATATGAACGTGCGGCGCGTGGTGGAGCGGGCGGTGGAGGTCACGGCTTCTTCCGTTTAATTTCTACGACGTGTAGTAATTCTATTACGCTCCGGGGACATTCGCCGCACCCGGCAGCAGGTCCGCACAGGGCTCCGCGTAGCGCACGCGGCGGATGGTGTCGCCGTCGAAATCCAGGGACGTGACGGAGGTCAGCGTGCACTCACGCTGGCGGGGGTCGTGCCACAGCCGCCGGTGTTCGGCGGCGAGCCTGGTGACCCAGATCGGGAGCTGGTGACTGACGAGGATGGCTTCGACGGGACGGTCCGTCGCATCTCCGGCAAGCTCGAGGGCTCGACGGCGTGCGTCCTGGACACCCGCCATCACCCGCCCGGCCTGGCCGGCGTAGGGCTCCCCCCAGGACGGACGGAACGGGTTCACCAGGAGCGGCCAGTAACGCGGCTGCCGCAGTCTGCTCTTGATCCTGGACATGCCCTCGAAGCGGTTCTCGGCCTCGATGATGCGCTCGTCGGTCGTGATCTCGAGCCCGAGTGCCTGCGCCAGCGGCTGTGCCGTCTCCTGCGCGCGGACGAGGGGTGAAGCGACGAGATGCACGATGTTCGCACCGTCGTTCCGCCGCGCCGTGAAGTATCCGGCCATCTGTTCGGCCATCTGCCGGCCGAGCTCCGAGAGGTGGAACTCGGGGAGCCTGCCGTAGAGGATGCCCTCGGGGTTGTGGACCTCACCGTGGCGGACCAGGTGGACGGTTGATCGCTGCATGAGTCCAGTTTCCCGCATGGCCCGGCACCTCGGCCAATCGGTCGTCCGTCGTCGTCCCGACGTACCGCGCCACAATAGTTGAAGATTTTACTGATCTGTGGAATAAAGCATGCATACGCATGCTTCTTCACTATGTAAGTACCGCCCTCTCTTTCAGGAGTTCATCATGACTGTCCCCTCAGGCCTCACCTCCGGCACCTGGTCCTTCGATCCGTCCCACAGCGAGGTCGGCTTCAGCGTCCGCCACGCCGGCATCAGCAAGGTGCGCGGCTCCTTCAAGGAGGTCGACGCGGCGCTCACCGTCGGTTCCTCCCTCGAGGACTCGAACATCTCCGCGACCATCAAGGCTGCATCCTTCACCTCGGGTGACGAGAACCGCGACGGGCACGTCCGCGGCGAGGACTTCTTCGACGTCGAGAAGTTCCCCGAACTGACCTTCGTGTCCACCTCGCACGAGGGTTCGGGCGAGACCTACAAGATCCACGGCGACCTCACCATCCGTGGCATCACCAAGTCCGTGGTCCTCGACGCCGAGTTCAACGGCGTTGCCGTCGACCCCTTCGGTGCGACCCGCGCGGGAGTCTCCGCATCCACCTCGATCTCCCGCAAGGACTTCGGGCTCACCTGGAACGCTGCGCTCGAAGCCGGCGGAGTCCTCGTCGGCGACAAGGTGACCATCACCATCGACGCGGCCTTCGTCGCCCCCGCCGTCGCGACCGTCTAGTTCACCCCACCGGCCCCCTCGGGGCCGGGCATCACCGCTTCCGCCGGCCGGCGTCGTCACCCGACGACGCCGGCCGGCTGCGTCGGGCACTGTTCCCGCGAGGACGGGACGAACTAGGCTGGCAGGACAACATCCACGCTGGGCACGTCCATGGGGGCACCACGCGGAGGATGACCGAGTTCCATCGCACACGGAGGACGCCGAGATGAGCACGCCACAGGACAACCCGAACGGCCAGGGGAACAACCAGGGCTGGAACCCTCCCGGAGGGAGCGGGCAGGGCCAGGCCGGCCAGCCGGGCCGCGGCCCCGAGGGGGGACCGTACGGCTACCAGGCAGCCCAGTCGTCGGGCTATGCCTACCCCAACCCCGGCGGTGACGTCGGCCTCGCCGACAAGGGACCGGCGCCCAAGGAGGTGCACCGGGCCTACTACCTGATCCTGGCTGCGGGTGTCGTGTATCTGCTGTCCGCGATCCTCTCGACGCTGACCACCGACGTACCGGACGTGCAGGGGGCATCGATCGGCGTGGTGATCGGCCTGGTCTTCTCGGCGGTGATCGCCGCTGTGTACGTCCTTCTCGCGATCTTCATCCGCAAGGGCGCCAACTGGGCCCGCATCACGGCGACGGTGCTCACGGCACTCAACGTGCTGTTCACCCTCGTCGGGCTCGTCCTGCTGCCCCTCGCCGCTGAGGCCGCCGCGTCGAGCGGTCAGACCGTCGTCGCACCGTCCGGGATCTCGACCGCGCTCGGCGTGGTCGTCATGCTGCTCGCTGTCGCCGGCGTCGTCATGACCTACCTGAAGCCGGCACGGCCCTACTTCGCTCCGAAGAAGCTCGGGTACTGACGCCCCGCTCGGCTACTGGGCGCGGGAGATCGGACCGAGGTCCGGCTCCTGCGCCCTTTGCGCGTGATAGGCCAGGATCTGCAGCTCGGTGGACATGTCCACCTTCCGGAGCTGGACGTGCGGCGGTACCTGGAGCACGACCGGTGCGAAGCTGAGGATGCTCGAGATCCCCGCAGCGACGAGCCGATCGCACAGCGCCTGTGCCACCGCCGCGGGTACGGACAGGACGGCCATGTTGGTCCGGGTCCGGGCGAGGACCGCCTCCAGCTCGTCGACCGCGCTCACCCGGAGGTAGCCCACCTCGGAGCCGACCACGAGCTGGTCGGCGTCGAAGAGCGCCACGATCTCGAAGCCGCGGGACACGAAGCCGGAGTAGCCGGCGAGTGCCCGGCCCAGGTTGCCCGCCCCGATGATGGCCACCCGCCAGTCCAGCGTCAGTCCGAGGGCCACGGAGATCTGACGGTTCAGGTACTGCACGTCGTAGCCGACCCCGCGGGTCCCGTAGGACCCCAGGTAGGAGAGGTCCTTCCGCAGCATGGGCGAGTTGACCCCGGCGGCATCGGCGAGCTCCTCCGACGACACCCGATCCGTCCCCTCGGCGATGAGCGCGTTGAGCTCGCGCAGATAGATGGTGAGGCGGGCGACCGACGCGGGCGGGATGTGGCGCGCGGCATCCTGCACGGGGTGAAGGCCTGGCATGTCCGGCGTAGTCACTGTCATCGGCTCCGTTGCTAGCACCGCCGGGCCCTGGCAGGAGCCGGTGGGTCCGGGTCCCTCGGCGTCGGGGGCGGAAGTACCACCACTTTATGCCGCCGGGCCGGGCCCACCAAGCCGGACGTCGGGGCGCGGAACAGGCGCTGGAGCGGCGCCCCCGTCCGTCCTACCGGCGCGTCAGGCCGGTGCCAGCAGGCGGCGCAGCCTCGCTTCGTCGATGGCCCAGAAGTCGCGCTGCACCCCGTCGATGAAGAGGACGGGCAGCTCCTCGGCGAACCGCTCGCCGAGCCCGGGAGCCTCCGCGACGGTGAGCTCCCGCCATTCCATCCCGAACTCGGCGGTGACGCTTCCGACGACGGCCCGCGCATCCTGGCACAGGTGGCAGTCGGGGCGCGTGAGGAGGACGACTCCGGCACCCGGCAGCTCTACGGGATTCTCCATGGACCCACCGTACTGCCCGGACCGGAGGGGCGAGGGGGCGGGAGGAGTGGTGCATGGCTAGACTCGGGACATGCCGGACGCCAGCCGGGGCCTACAGCCCTCCATAGAGCCTCCGGAGCCGGTTAAGGGCGAAGCGGCGTTCTTCGACGTGGACAACACGCTCATGCGCGGCGCCAGCCTGTTCCATGTGGCACGCAAAATGTACCAGCGGAAGGCGTTCACGCTCCGCTTCGCCGCCGGTCTGGCCTGGAAGCAGCTCCGCTTCATCATGCGCGGCGAGACGATGACCGACGTCAACTCGGTGCGCGATGCCGCCCTCGCCTTCGCCATCGGCATCGCCCACGAGGACATCCTCGCCCTCGGCGAGGAAGTGTACGACGAGATGATCGCATCCAAGATCTGGCCCGGCGCGCGGGCCCTCGCGGATCAGCACCTGACCTCGAACCGGCAGGTCTGGCTCGTGACGGGGACACCCGTGGAGGTCGCCGGGGTGATCGCGAGTCGGCTGGGCCTGACCGGCGCACTCGGCACCGTGGGCGAGGTGGCCGACGGTCTCTACACCGGCAGGCTCGTCGGGGATTTCCTGCACGGACCGGCCAAGGCGGCCGCGGTCCTCGACCTCGCCGAGCGCCAGCACTTCGACCTCGCCCGCTGCTGGGGCTACAGCGACTCCTACAACGACATCCCCCTGCTGAGCGTCGTGGGGCATCCCGTGGCCATCAACCCCGACAGTCGACTCCGCAAGCACGCCCGAGCCAACAACTGGCCGGTCTACGACTTCCGCAGCGGACGCCGGGCCGCCACCTTCGGCCTGCAGGCCGCCACGGTCGTCGGGTCGATCTACGGCCTCTGGCGGGGATTCTCCCGCTTCCGGAGCCGCTGACGCCTCCAGCACGCGTGCTCGGGTTCCTCCCGGCGCATCGGGACACCGCCCTTCGGCGCGAACGACGACGGCCCGGCTTCCATCCCGTGAGGGCTGGAATCCGGGCCGGTCCGCATCCTCCGGCTCATGGCCGGACGCGTGCTACTTCTTGTTGCGGCGCTGGTGACGCGTCTTGCGAAGCAGCTTGCGGTGCTTCTTCTTCGCCATACGCTTGCGGCGCTTCTTGATTACTGAACCCATAGAGTCCTCACAAACTGTTGTGTACCAGTGCGATCCCGAGCCGAAGCCGGAGCCGGTCCTGATGGTGACGAAAGGCGCATACCTGCTGGCAGTCGCCCGGATGATGTACAAAGTCGAGCGGGCAGTAACCCGCCCAAAACGCTCCTTAACAGGGTACATCCGTTTGGAGAACGACCCTGACGGCGCCGGGAGGCTCAGGCGCTCTCCGTCTGCCCGTCCACCTGTGCCTGCTGCAGGAACTCCTCGACCGCAGACTCGGGGACCCGGTAGGACCGCCCGAACTGCACTGCGGGAAGGTCCCCCGCGTGGACGAGCCGGTACACGGTCATCTTCGATACCCGCATGAGGTCGGCCACTTCGGCGACCGTCAAGAACTGCACATCCGAGAAGTTATTCCCGTCTGCCATCTCACCACTATTCCTTCGCATGGAGCTGACTATTCACCCTGAGACCGGCATCGATGAAAATACCCCGGAGCGACCGATCGGCGTGTCGCCTTGAAGCAAAAGGAGTAACCGCCTGAAGGAACAGCCTAGTGGCTGTTGTGGCCAAAGTGAAAGGACGCTGCCTCGCGGGTGACCCCGACGGGGCCGGTCGGAACTCCTAGGGCGAGGGGTCGCGGCGGCGGCGCAACTGGGACAGCAGATCGGCGGCGCGTTCGGCAGCCCGTCCCATCGTCCGTCCGATCGGACGCGGCGAGTCGAGTGCCGTTGCGGACTCGGGTCCGGCCAGCACCGCCGCGGCGAGCACACCGGACTCGGCAGCGTCCGCACCCGAGCCTGCCGGCAGCTCGGGAACGGTCTGCGGTGCCTCCGCTGCACCCTCCGGGAGGGAGCCGGAGCCGGCCGCGGCAGCAGATACCTCCGGGGGCGCCCCGAAGCCCGCCAGCCACTCGCTCACCACGCCGAGCGGCTCCGTGTCGAGCGAGTAGTAGCGTTTCTGGCCCTGCGCCCGCATGGAGACCAGGCCTGCTTCCCGCAGGACCTTCAGGTGCTTCGAGACGGTCGGCTGGCTGACCTGCAGCTCGACGACGAGCTCCCCCACTGCTTTGTCGCCGCCGCGAAGGTGCTCGAGGATCTGCCTCCGCGTTCCTTCGGCGATGACGGCGAACACATCATCGATTCCCATTCGCCCACACTAGCGATATATGCGCCGTCGGGCATCCTGCCGGCATTCAGTCGAACCAGGGATCGAGCCCGTGCAGCGGGAAGACGGCCTTCCGGGTGGCCATGACCGTGCGGTCCAGATCGTCGTCGGGGTCGTACCCGATCTCCCAGGAGCGCCACCAGGTGTCCGCCCCGTCACCCATGAGCGTCGGGGCATCGACGCCGTGCCGGTCCAGGACGTAGTCCCGCCATGCCGCGGGCACCGGGGTCTTCGGCCCGATGGCGGCGTTCGCCGCTACGGCGACCAGCAACGCCCAGGACCTGGGCACGACGCTGGCGAGCGCGTAGCCCCCTCCCCCGGTGGCGATCCAGCGTCCCTCGCACAGCCTGTCCGCGAGGTCCCGTACGGCGACCATCAGTGCGTGCTGGGCGTCGACGCTGACGCGCAGGTTGGTCAGGGGGTCCTCGCGGTGGGAATCACACCCGTGCTGGCTGACGATGGCATCGGGAGCGAAGGCTGCGGCCAGCTGGGGGACGACGGCATGGAAGGCCCGCAGCACGGCGGCGTCGCCCGCTACCGTCGGGAGCGCCACGTTCACGGCGTACCCCTCCGCTGCGGGACCGCCGGTCTCACTCGCGAATCCCGTCCCGGGGAACAGGCTCATGCCCGTCTCGTGCAGGGATATCGTCATGACCCGCGGATCGTCCCAGAAGATGCTCTCGGTGCCGTCGCCGTGGTGCGCGTCCACGTCGACGTACAGGACGCGGCGGGCACCGCGGTCGAGCAGTCGCTGGATGGACGCCGCGGCGTCGTTGTAGATGCAGAAGCCGCTGGCCCGCGATCGTGCTGCGTGGTGCATGCCTCCGCCGAAGTTCACCGCACGGACGGCCCGACCATCCATGATGGCGTCCGCCGCCCCGATCGACCCTCCGGCGAGCCGGGCGCTGGCCTCGTGCATGCCCGCGAAGCCCGGGTTGTCCTCCGTCCCGAGGCCGTGCGGCGCATCCGTGCGGTCCGGATCGGCACTGACGCGACGGACGGCGGTGATGTAGTCGGGGTCGTGCACGGAGGCGAGGTCCTGGTCCGAGGCCACGGAGGGCGCGGCGACGCCGACGCCGGGGAGCTCGAGGAGCCCGCAGTCGCGGGTCAATCTCGCCGTCAGGTGCAGCCGCTCGGGGTTCATCGGATGCTGCCCACCGAAGTCGTAGGCCAGCATGGAGTCGTCCCAGACGACCTGGAGTGGTACCGCCGGCCCGCTTCTCGTAGACATCCCTGCAAGGCTACGCGATGGACGATTGTCCGACGACGGCGCCCGGATGGGTGCTTTACTACTGCAGGGGACAAACAGGTACGGGCCAGGCGCTGCAGGGCGTCGTCACGGCGCCGCTTCGGCGGACGGATCAGCGAAGGGGACAGAGCGGACGTCGATGGTAAGTCAACAGCCACGCTGGCTGAAGGACGATCGGAACGGATACCTCAGGCTGCTCGCCTCGATCCGGGACTTCATCGACTCCTTCGCGAACAGCTCGCCCGCGCGGCTCGCCCTGTTCATCTTCACCGCCGTCATCCTGGTGTTCACCGCGCTGCTGAGCCTGCCGATGGCCGCCAGCAGCGGCACCGTCACTCCCCTGCACGATGCCTTGTTCACCGCGGTGTCCGCCGTCTGCGTCACAGGGCTCACCGTCGTCTCGACGGCCACGCACTGGTCCTTCTTCGGGCAGCTCGTGATCCTCCTCGGGATCTTCATCGGCGGCCTCGGTACCCTGACGCTGGCCTCCCTGCTCGCCCTGATCGTGAGCAAACGGCTGGGGGTACGCGGCAAGCTGCTGGCTGCGGAAGCCCTGAACAACGCGAGCCGGCTCGGCGAGATCGGCACGCTCCTGCGGATCGTCATCACCACCTCGGTGGTGATCGAGATCGTCCTCGCCCTCGTGCTGATCCCCCGCTTCATGATCCTGGGCGAACCCTGGTGGCAGGCGCTCTGGCACGGCCTCTTCTACTCCATCTCGGCCTTCAACAACGCCGGATTCACGCCCCACAGCGACGGACTGGTTCCGTACGAGACGGACCTCTGGATCCTCACCCCACTCATGGTGGGCGTCTTCCTCGGCAGTCTCGGCTTTCCCGTGATCATGGTGCTCGTGCAGGTCCGGCACCGCTTCCGCAAGTGGACGCTGCACGCGAAACTCACCGTGTCCGTCTCACTGATCCTCCTCGTCGCCGGCGCCATCGCGTGGGGCTTCCTCGAGTGGGAGAACGACGGGACGATCTCGAACCTCGGCGTCGTCGACAAGTCCATCCACGCCCTCTTCGCCTCGGTCATGACCCGCTCGGGCGGATTCAACCTCGTGGACCAGAACGACATGACCTCGACGACGATGCTCCTGACGGACGCCCTCATGTTCGCGGGCGGCGGATCGGCCTCCACGGCGGGCGGCATCAAGGTCACCACCATCGCCGTGATGTTCCTCGCCATCGTCGCCGAGGCGCGCGGCGACGCCGACGTCCGGGCCTGGGGCCGCACCATCCCGCACGGTGCCATGCGCGTCGCCATCTCGGTGATCTTCATGGGTGCCACCCTGGTCCTGGTCGGAAGCGGACTCATCCTCGCGATGACCGATGAACCGCTCGACAAGGTGGTCTTCGAGGTCATCTCGGCCTTCGCCACCTGCGGGCTGAGCACCAATCTCAGCGCCGAGCTGCCACCGGAGGGCAAGTACGTCCTGTCAGCCCTCATGTTCGCCGGCCGCATGGGAACCATCACGCTCGCCTCCGCCCTGGCGCTGAGGCAACGCAGTACGCTCTACCACTACCCTGATGAGAGGCCGATCATTGGCTGAAAGACCCGCCCACAACGCACCCGTCCTCGTGATCGGCCTAGGCCGCTTCGGTGCGGCGACGGCCGAGCAGCTGGTCCGGCAGGGCCGTGAGGTCCTCGCCATCGAGCGGGACCCGCAGCTCGTGCAGAAGTTCGCGAGCATCCTCACCCACGTGGTCGAGGCGGACGCCACGAACCTCGACGCGCTCCGCCAGCTCGGCGCGCAGGAGTTCTCGGCCGCCGTGGTGGGGGTCGGGACCTCGATCGAGTCGAGCGTCCTGATCACCGCCAACCTGGTGGACCTCGGCATCGACCATCTGTGGGTCAAGGCCATCACCCCGTCGCACGGCAAGATCCTCAAGCGCATCGGCGCCAATCACGTCATCTACCCCGAAGCGGATGCGGGCCAGCGCGCTGCGCACCTCGTCGGGGGCCGGATGCTCGACTTCATCGAGTTCGACGACGGCTTCGCGATCGTGAAGATGTATCCGCCGAAGGAGACGCAGGGGTTCACCCTCGCGGAGTCCGCGGTCCGCTCGAAGTACGGGGTCACGGTCGTCGGCGTGAAGTCACCGGGCGAGGACTTCACCTACGCCCGCCCGGACACGAAGGTGTCGGGGCGGGACATGCTGATCGTCTCGGGGCACGTGGACCTCCTCGAACGCTTCGCCGGCCGGCCCTGACCCGGTGGAGGAATCCCACCGGGCGCGGCACGAGCGCACCCCTGCCGGGTCCCGTCGTCGGGCGTCCGGCCTGCCTGCACCCGGCGGAGGGCCCCTGGTGTGGCTCACCGGTGCGGCCGGTGCCCTCGTGCTCGGCGTCGTCGTCCTTGCAGCGCAGATCCACGGCCTCGACCTCTCGGTCTACCGGGAGGGCGCACTCGCCCTCCTCGGGCGCGCAGGCGACAAGGAGCTGTACGACGACGCGCTGATCCAGACCGACACGCGCGGGTTGCCGTTCACCTATCCCCCGTTCGCCGCGATCCTCTTCGTCCCCCTCGCCCTCGTGCCGGAGGCCGTCGCACTCCGGATCGTGACCGGCCTCTCGTGCATCTGCCTCGTCGGCGTGGCCGTCGTCGTCGCCCGATACCTCCGTGCCGCCCGCGGGGAGCAGCCACACCCGGCCTGGCGGCTGCCGGCCGCGGTCCTGGCTGCCATGCTGCTCATCGGGATCAGCGGGCCGTGGCGTGAGGGCCTCGGCTTCGGGCAGGTCAACGCCCTCCTGATGGTCCTGGTCCTCGCGGACCTGCTGCGTGCCACGAGGGTGCCCTCGGGCGTCCTCGTCGGGATCGCTGCAGGCATCAAGCTCACCCCGCTGGCGTTCGGACTGGTGTTCCTCGCACGGCGGGACTGGCGCTCGCTGGCCTGGATGGCCGGCTCCTTCGCCTCCACGGTGGCGATCGGCTGGATCCTCGTCCCGCGGGAGTCGGCCGCCTTCTGGCTGGAGGCGCTCTTCGACTCCTCGCGCGTCGGGGCGACGGCCGATCTCTACAACGTGTCCCTCAACTCGGTCGTGGCGCAGTCGGGCCTGGCCGAGGAGCTGCAGCGACCGGTCTGGGTGCTGGCGTGCCTGGCGGTGGTCGCCGTGGGATACGTCGCCATCCGCCGGGCTGACGACGACGGCGACACGGTACGGGCGATCGCTGCCAACGCCGTCGTCATGCTGGCGATCTCACCGATCTCGTGGTTCCACCACTGGGTCTGGATCGCGCTGCTCTTCCCCGCAGGTTACGTCGTCGGCAGGCAGGCAGCAGGTGTGTGGCGCACCTGGAGCTGGCTGCTGCTGGCGGCGCTCGTGCCCGTCATGATGTTCTCGTCCATCACGGTCACCCTGATGCTCACCGGCACCGTGTCGGGAGAGGGCCCGCTGGCGTTGCGGCTCTTCACCGGCCTCGGCGTCGTGCTGCCGATCGCGCTGCTGGTCGTGTGGGCAGCAGGCCCACGGTTCACGGGGAGGCCGCGGCTGGCCCTGCCAGCTCGCGGGTGATTGCCGCGGCCCGCGCCGTCGCAGCACGTGCTCCGTCCGCGATGACACCCGGCAGCCCCAGCTCGTCGAAGGTCTCGATGGCGCTCTGCGTGGTCCCGTTGGGGCTCGTGACGGCGCGGCGCAGTGCCGCGGCATCGGCTGACGGCTCGGCGAGCATGAACCCGGCCCCGGCGACGGTCTCCCGGGCGATGAGCGCGGACAGGCCGGCATCGAGGCCCAGTTCCACGCCTGCGGCCGCCATGGCCTCCGCCAGATAGAACGCGTAGGCCGGGCCCGAGCCGCTCACCGCCGACAGCGCGTCCACCTGGTCCTCGGGGATCTCCACGACGGTACCGGCCGGGCGGAGGAGATCGCGGGCCCGCTCCATCAGCTCCGGATCCACCGATGTCCCGGCGGAGATCGACAGCACCCCCCTGCCGAGGCGGGAGGGGGTATTGGGCATCGACCGGATGACGGGCTGGCCCGCCGGCAGCACGGCCTCGATCATCGTGATCGACACGGCTGCCGCGACACTGAGCACCACGGCCGACGGCTTGAGTGCCGACGCGATCTCCCGCGCCAGCGGAACGATGCCCACGGGCTTCACGCCCAGGACGACGACGTCCGCGTCCCGTACCGCTGCGAGGTTCGCCCCGTCGTCGTCCGCGGTGGCGAGGGCATCGACGCCATGGCGCTCCCTGAGTTCTGCCGCCCGCTCAGGCCGGCGCACCGTCGCCGTCACCAGCGAGGGGTCCAGTCCGGCTCTCAGCAGCCCGGCGAGGATGGATTCGTTCATCGAGCCGCAGCCGAGGAAGGCGATGCGCTGGGTGGCGTCCGAGGTCATGGCCCCATCCTGCCACGAGCCGCTCACAGGCTACTCCCAGCGTCCTCGGTGGTGCAGCACAATGAGGCCGCCTACTGTTCCTAGTACCTCATAAAGGTGCGAGTGATGAGGGCCGGAATTCCTGATCCGGTCCGGCGTCGATGGCCACGGATGATTCCCCCAACATCCTGTCCATCGGCGCCATCGCTCTTTAAGCGCCAGGCGTGCCGGTGGACCCCGGCCTCCAGCGGTCAGTGCCGGAGGTGCGTCCGTGCGAAGCGCAGCGTCTCCGCGAGCCATTCCTCGCGCTCGCCCGCACCCCGCGCGCGGCGGGTGCTCACCTCGACCGCCACCACGCCGTTCCACTGCGATGCTGCGAGGTGGTCGAGGGCCTCGGCGCACCGCTGCTGGCCCTGCCCCGGCAGCAGGTGCTCATCCTTGCCGTTCGGTGTCCCGTCCGTCAGGTGTACGTGGGCGAGCCTGTCCCCCAGGGCGCGGATCTCCTCGTAGGAGTCCATTCCGGCGATCGCCGCATGCGAGAAGTCCCAGGTGATGCGCTCGTACGGTTCCGGGACCGGGTTCCAGTGCGGCAGGTACGCCTTCGCCTCGCGGCCCCGGACCTTCCAGGGGTACATGTTCTCCACGGCGATCTCGACCCCGTACTCGGTGGCGATCCGCGTTATCCCCTCGGGGAACTCCTCCGCGTAGCCCGTCTGCCAGCGGAAGGGCGGGTGCGTGACCACGGTCTTCGCACCCACCTCCGCCGCCATCGCGGCAGACAGCTCGATCTTCGTCCAGGCCTTCCCCCACACCTGCTGCGTCAGGAGCAGCGTCGGCGCGTGGATCGCGAGGATGGGCATGCCGTAGCGCTCGCTGAGAACGTTGAGCTGATCCGGGTCCTGGCTCACCGAGTTGTTGGTGACCATCACCTCGACGCCGTCGTAGCCGAGGTCCTGCGCGAGTGCGAAGGCGTCGTGGACAGCCAGCGGGTACACCGACGCGCTCGAGAGGGCGACCGGGATGGCGGGCGAACCGTTGCTGTCGGCAGCCACCTCAGACTCCGCCCGGCACGGGCAGGCGGCGCACGGAGTCGAGCTGCGCATGCCCCACCCCGACACCCGGCAGTGGTTCGTCGGCGTCGAACATCTTGGCGTCGAAGCGCCGGAGGAGCAGTCCCTCGCGCAGCGCCCAGGGGCAGATCTCCATCGACGCCACACCGAACAGTTCGAGGGCCGACTCGGCGACGAGTGCTCCCGCGAGCACCTGCGGCGCACGGAGATCCGACACCCCGTCGAGGCTCGCCCTGTCCTTGATGCTCATCGCGGCCAGCCGCTTGGTCCACAGCCTGAGGTCCTCCAGGCGCAGATCCCTCCGCACGAAGGGACCGGCGGCCGATGGCGCAGCCCCCGCCAGGCGCGCGAGGGAGCGGAAGGTCTTCGAGGTGCCGGCGACGAGGTGCGGTGTACCGAGGTGTGCGAACCGAGGCACTGCGTCGCGCAGCGTCTCGCGGATGTAGCGGCGCAGTTCCTTCACGCTCTTCGCGGTGGGCGGGTCCTGACGCAGCCAGTCGCGCGTCAGCCGGCCGGCGCCGAGGGGTACCGACAGCGCCACCTCCGGCAGCTCGTCCGTTCCCATGGCCATCTCGAAGGACCCTCCGCCGATGTCCAGGTTGAGGATCGAGTGGGCTCCCCACCCGTACCAGCGCCGGACCGCCTGGAAGGTCACCGCGGCTTCCTGGTCACCGGAGAGTTCCTGGAGGTCGACGCCGGTCTCCTCGCGCACACGCGCAAGGACCTCCCTGCCGTTGCCGGCCTCACGGATCGCGGAGGTGCAGAACGCCAGGAAGTCCTCGGCGTCGTGGCCGGCCGCGAACTCCCTGGCCTCACGGACGAAACCGACGAGCTCGTCCTGGCCCCGGCGCGAGATACGGCCGCGCTCATCGAGGTACGCCACGAGTTGCAGCGGCCTCTTGTGGGAGGCGAAAGGTACCGGCCGCCCGCCCGGATGGGCATCCACGAGCAGCAGATGGACCGTGTTCGACCCAATGTCCAGCACACCTAGGCGCATCGTTCCAGTGCCTTCCAGCTTCCGTCCGCCATCGTCCGATTCCCTTGCGCAGCGCGCCGGGCTACTTGCCTGCCGCGACCTTGCGCTTGGCGGGGGCCCTGCGTGTGGTCTTCTTCGGCGCCGGACCCTTGGCACGCTTGTCGGCGAGCATCTCGATCGCCTGCTCGCGCGTGAGTTCCTCGATCGCCATCGAGCCGGGCACGGTGATGTTCGTGACGCCGTCGGTGATGTAGGCACCGAAGCGGCCGTCCTTCACCACGATGGGCTTCTCGCTCACCGGGTCGTCGCCGAACTCGGCCAGCGGGGGCGTGACCGCCCGTCCACCGCGTTGCTTGGGCTGCTTGTAGATCTCCAGCGCCTGTTCGAGGGTGATCGTGAAGATCTCCTCCTCCGAACCGATGGACCGCGAATCACTGCCCTTCTTCAGATACGGACCGAAGCGGCCGTTCTGCACCGTGATCTCCTTGCCGTCCTCGTCCGTCCCGAGCACGCGCGGCAGGTTCATGAGCTTGAGGGCGTCCTCCAGCGTCACGGTGTCCACGGACATGGACGTGAAGAGCGAGCCGGTACGCGGCTTGACCTTCGCCGGCTTCTTCGGTGGCTTGGGCTTGCCGTTCTTGTAGTACTCGACCGGCTGGTTCGCCAGGTCCTCGGCGGTGACCTCGGGGATGAGCTCGATCACGTACGGCCCGTACCGCCCGTCGCGCGCGACGATGGTCCGTCCCGTCTCGGGATCGGTGCCCAGCGCGCGTTCCTGCGAGGTCGGCGCCTCCATCAGCTCGATGGCCTTCTCCGCCGTCAGCTCATCCGGTGCGAGATCCTCGGGGACATTGGCACGCTGCGGCTCCGTACCCTCCGGCGCGTCGGCGGGCAGCGGCTTCTCCAGATAGGGGCCGAACTTGCCGACCCGCAGGGTGATGCCCTCCGCGATCTCGACGGAGTTGATGCGGCGGGCATCGATCTCCCCGAGGTCGTTGACGATGGTGTGCAGGCCCGTCTCCTTGCGGTCACCGTAGTAGAAGCGGTTCAGCCACTCCACGCGCCCCGCCTCACCGCGCGAGATACGGTCGAGGTCCTCCTCGAGCTCGGCGGTGAAGTCGTAGTCCACGTAGTCGTTGAAGTGCTCCTCGAGCAGGCGGACCACCGAGAAGGCGATCCAGCTCGGCACCAGGGCCTGCCCACGGGTGCGGACATAGCCGCGATCCATGATGGTGGACATCGTGGCGGCGTAGGTCGACGGGCGGCCGATCCCGCGCTCGTCCAGTACCTTCACGAGGGAAGCCTCGGTGTAGCGCGGAGGCGGGGACGTCTCGTGACCGATCGCCTCGATCGCCGTCGCGCCCAGGCCGTCACCCTTGGCGACGTTCGGCAGCCGCGAGCCCTGGGCGTCGTCGTCGCCGCCGTCCTCGTTGCGGTCGGCGTCCCGGCCCTCCTCGTACGCGGCCATGAAGCCACGGAAGGTGATGACCGTACCCGATGCAGCGAACTCGGCGTCGCGACCGTCCGCACTTCTCGCGCCGAGGCGCAGTGACGCCGTCGAGCCCTTGGCGTCGGCCATCTGGGAGGCGACGGTGCGCTTCCAGATGAGCTCGTACAGGCGGAACTCGTCCCCGCGCAGCGACTGCGCTACCTGCGCCGGCGTGCGGAAGGAGTCGCCGGCGGGGCGGATGGCCTCGTGCGCTTCCTGCGCGTTCTTCGCCTTGCCCTTGTAGACGCGGGGGGATTCGGGGACGTACTCGGGCCCGTACAACTCCGACGCCTGTCGGCGCGCGGCATTGACGGCCTGGTCCGAGAGCGCCGACGAATCGGTACGCATGTAGGTGATGTAGCCGTTCTCGTACAGCCGCTGTGCCACCTGCATGGTGACCTTGGAGCTGAAGCGCAGCTTGCGTGCGGCCTCCTGCTGCAGCGTCGAGGTGGTGAACGGCGCAGCGGGACGGCGAGTGTAGGGCTTGGTCTCGAGGGAGCGTACGGCGAAGGCCGCACTCTCCAGGCCGGTGGCCAGGCTGCGCGCGGAGTCCTCGTCGAGACGGACGGCGTTCGCGGCCTTCAGCTCGCCGCGATCGGAGAAGTCCTTGCCGGTCGCGATGCGGCTGCCGTCGACGGCCACGAGCTTCGCCGGGAAGGTGGTGCCCTTGCTGGTGTCCTCGGGCGTGAAGGTTCCGGTCAGGTCCCAGTACGACGCCGTCCGGAACGCCATGCGCTCACGCTCGCGCTCCACCACCAGGCGGGTGGCGACGGACTGCACGCGGCCGGCGGACAGTCCGCGTGCCACCTTGCGCCAGAGCACCGGGGAGATCTCGTAACCGTACAGCCGGTCCAGGATGCGCCGGGTCTCCTGGGCGTCGACCATCGGGATGTCGACGTCGCGGAGCTCACCCATCGCGCGGGTGACGGCCTCCTTGGTGATCTCGCCGAACGTCAGCCGGTACACGGGCACCTTCGGCTTCAGCACCTGGAGCAGGTGCCACGCGATGGCTTCGCCCTCGCGGTCGTTATCAGTGGCGAGGTAGAGCTCGTCGGCGTCCTTCAGGGCGGCCTTCAGCTCGGCGACCGTCTTCCGCTTCTCCGGGGAGACGACGTAGTACGGTTCGAAATCGTTGTCGAGGTCGACGGCGAACTTCCCCACCGACGACTTCTTGAGCTCGGCGGGAAGGTCGGAGGGCTGCGGGAGGTCACGGATGTGCCCCATGGACGCCGCGACCTGGAAACCCTCGCCGAGATAGCCCGAGATGCTCTTGATCTTGCTCGGGGACTCTACGATGACGAGCTTCTTGCCGTGCTTCTTGTCCGTGGCCTTGGTCGGCACTTCTCTCCTATATATACGGGTACTGTGCCTTGGGAGGTCCTGGTGTCCGGTCCGGATCCCCAGCCCCTCAGGCTTCACCCAGTATGCGTCATGCGTACCGACACAAGGGTAACCGCTGGTCTCAGACGGCCGGAATCAGGAAACCGTCGCGGACGAGCTGCTCGACGTCGAGCAGTAGCTCGGAGGTGAACGCCGTGTCCGGCCGTTCCAGCAGCATCGCGAGGGCCCCCGCGATCTGGCCGGCGGTCAGGTCACCGTCGCACGCCGAGACGAAACCGGCGAGTTCCGTGCTCAGCAGGGTGGTGCGCCGGAGACCGGCTCCCTGCCGCAGCAGGATCACGCCGGGGTGCTCCGCGCCGGGCCTCTGGTGGCGCTCCTCGGTGACGTCGTCCGCGACCAGCAGGAACTCGTCGGCGATGCCGATGCCCGACGGCGCCTGTTCGGTGTGGGCCGCGAGCCAGTCCCCGCGCCCGACGGCGGCGGCGAGATGCGGACCCACGGGCTGCTCGATCTCGTGCGTGATCTCCTCGAGTGTCACCCGGACGAGGTCACTCGGATTCGAGGGCCGCCGCAGCCAGACCGATCCGAACCCGATGCCCTCGACGCCGCGCGAGGCGAAGTCGGCGAGGTAGGCCGCGAAACTCCTGAGATAGGCGCCCCGGTCCCGGTTCTCCGCCGCGTCCCGCAGCCAGGTCTCCGCGTACTGCACCGGTGCCAGCTGCTCACGCTGGATGACCCAGGCATCGACACCCGGCGGCACGAAGCCCCGGATGCGCCGATCCCACGAGGTGCCGTCGGTGATCTCCCAGTTGCCGAGAAGCTGCACCGCACCGCCCGGCGCGAGGAGACCGGGCAGGGTCCGGACCAGCGTCTCGACGATGGCATCGCCCGCCAGTCCGCCGTCGCGGTAGGTATAGGTCTCCTCCTTCGCCCCCGAGCGTGGCGTGATCACGAAGGGCGGATTGGACACCACGAGATCGAACCGTTCGCCCTCGACGGGCTCGAGCAGGTTGCCGAGACGAAGGCTGACCCTGGCGTCGAGGTGCTCTGGGTCGATACCGAGGGCTGGGGCATTGAGCAGGAGATTGAAGCGCGCGAAGGCCAGGGCCCGCTCCGAGATGTCCGTCGCGGTCACGTGGTCTGCGTGCGGGAGGAGGTGGAAGGTCTGGATGCCGCACCCGGTGCCCAGGTCCAGTGCGCGTCCGACCGGAGTCCTGATCACGGTCTGCGCGAGGGTCAGCGAGGCCTGCCCGATGCCGAGCACGTGGTCGTGGCGCAGCGGGCCGGTGCGCTGCTCGGACCCGAGGTCGCTGGCCACCCAGAGACCCCCTCCGACGTCGGAGCCGTAGGGCCGGAGCTCGGCCGCTGCACGCCAGGAGGGCTGTGACGGCTCCGCCCTTCCGTCCACGTCTGCCGGCAGCTCCTTCGTGGCGGCTCCACCGGCCCGCTCGATCAGCCGCAACTGTTCGAGCCCGGTGATCCCGATGCCGGGGAACGCACGTTCCAGTTCGTCGTGGCCCAGGGTCCCGCCGAGGAGCCACAGCAGCACGGGCACCGCACGCGGGTTCGACCCCGAACGGACGAGACGCTCGCATTCGAGCAGCGCCGGCACGAGTTGTCCCCTGCCCAGCGCCGAGTACGCCGGCCCGCCCAGGAGTGCTTCGACGCCATCGACCGAGTACTCGAGGGCCATCAGGTCCGAGGCCAGTGCCGCGAGCGCGGCGAGGTCACGGCTCGACGGCGCGGACTCGACGTCGTCGTCGAACTCCCGGTGGGCCTCCGTGGGAGCAGTCATCAGGCGGCGCCCGCTGCCGTCGCCTCGGCCTCGTCCGTCTCGCACCCCTGCGGGCACCGCAGCGTCGAGGGATCGGCCGCGCAGCCCGCACAGAACAGAGTGAGGTTGCGGCAGGACGGCTCGGAGCAGTTCTCGAAGGTACTGGTCGGCTCCTGGCACCGTACGCACTTGCCGAGGGTGACGGCGTCGTCGCTGAACTCGAGGTGCATGCGCTTGTCGAAGACGTAGAGGGAGCCCTCCCACAGCCCGGCGTCGCGGTATTTCTCTCCGTACCTGACGATCCCGCCGTCGAGCTGGTAGACCTCCTGGAAGCCGCGGTTCACCATGAGGCTGGAGAGCACCTCGCAGCGGATACCGCCCGTGCAGTAGGTGACGACGGGCTTGTCCTTCAGGTCGTCGTACCTCCCTGAGTCGAGTTCCCGGACGAAGTCGTGCGTGGTGCGGACATCGGGGACGACCGCTCCCCTGAAGCGGCCGATCTGCGCTTCGAGTGCGTTCCGGCCGTCGAAGAAGACGACCTCCTCCCCCGCCTCCCGCTTCGCGTCGACCAGTGCGTGGAGTTCCTCGGGGCCCAGGTGGGTGCCGCCACCCACCACCCCGTTCTCGTCGACCTTCAGCTCTCCGGGAGCGCCGAAGGAGACGATCTCGTCCCGTACCTTGACGCTGAGTCGCGGGAAGTCGTCGGCGCCACCATCGGACCACTTGATCTCCATGCCCTTGAAGGCCGGGTACTCGCGCGTGGTCCTGACGTACTGCTTCACCGCGCCTATCTCACCACCGACGGTGCCGTTGATGCCGTCCTTCGAGATGAGGATCCTCCCGCGCAGTCCCCACTTCTCGCAGAGGGCCCGCTGCCAGAGCCGGATCGCTTCGGGATCGGGCAGCGGCGCAAAGGCGTAATACAGGGCAATACGGTTCATCGACACGGCATAAAGCCTACTTTGCGTCTCAAAACGGTCACCCTCGCTGATGTCTCTGGGATTAGCCGCGCGTGAGAACTATGGTTCAGCACATGGGCGCACATGCAGACGACGAACTCCTCCAGACCTGGATCTCCGGATGGTCCGCGTGCCGCGGGTACGAGCCGCACGGCGACGGACGCAGCACCTCCGTGCTCCTGACCGACCAGCAGGACCAGACGGAACACTTCGTCTTCGAGCCCTCGGTGGACGAGTTCCTCGCGCTCGCCGCCGAGACGAAGCAGGACCCGATGCGCGTGCTCACCGTCGTCACCAACCGCATGCAGGAGCTCATCGACTCCGCGGATCCGCTCCGCATGCGCGTGACCGACCGGCAGCAGTCCCTGATGCGCGTCGACATGCACGGACAGGACGTCGAGGACCCCCGTGCTCCCGGTGACGACTTCACGCTCGAGCGGAGCAGTGACGGTGCCTGTCGCCGCGTGGTGGTGCGTAGCGGCAGCGACCTCGCCGCCCGCGGATCGGTGTCCGTCGTCGGCGACTACGCGGTATATGACCGCATCGTCACCGGGGAGGACTTCCGTCGGCGGGGTCTCGGCAGCTATGTGATGAGGGCACTCACCGCCGCAGTCCTCGAGGGCGATGTCAGCTCCGGCCTGCTCATGGCCTCGGCGGACGGACGGGCACTCTACGAATTCCTCGGCTGGCAGCACCTCGCGGACGTGTTCGTCATCAGAGGATAAGCGGCCGTTCCGCCGTCCTGCCCGGGGCACCGATGGGACAATGGCAGGATGGCTGCTCGGAACTCGCTGATTTCCCTGCTCGGAGGCGGACCGGACCCTGAGCAGCTGCTGCATGTCCGCGAGATCCCTGCCCGCGCTGCCGATTCCGCGCCCTGGCCTCAGTGGGCCCATCCCGACGTCGTCGAGGCGTTCGCCGCCCGCGGGGTGCACGAGCCGTGGCGCCATCAGGTGGAGGGCGCCACCTCCGCGCACGACGGCGTGCACACCATCGTGGCGACGGGAACGGCGTCCGGGAAGTCGCTCTGCTACCAGCTCCCTGTCCTGGACGAGATCCACCGCAGCGAACTGCTGGATCGTGCCACGCTCGCCCCGAGCGGCTCCGTGGCCCTCTACCTCGCTCCGACCAAGGCCCTCGCCGCGGATCAGTTGTCCGCGATCAATGCCCTGAAGCTGCCCACCGTCAGGGCCGAGACCTACGACGGCGACACCGAGTCGGGCGCCCGCCGCTGGATCCGCGACCATGCCAACCTGGTGCTCGCGAACCCCGACATGCTCCACTACGGGATCCTGCCCAACCACACGTGGTGGGCACGCTTCTTCCGCCGGCTCAAGTACGTGGTCATCGACGAGGCGCACAGCTACCGCGGTGTCTTCGGCTCCCACGTGGCCAACCTCCTGCGGAGGCTTCGGCGGATCTGCGCGAGCTACGGGGCTGATCCGGTCTTCATCGGGGCTTCGGCGACGTCGGCCGAGCCCGCTGCCTCGTTCAGCAGGTTGATCGGCGCTCCCGCCCGCACGGTCGACCGCGACAGCTCCCCGCACGGCTCCACGACGGTGGCTTTCTGGGAACCCCGGCTCACGGGGATGAAGGGGGAGAACGGTGCCCCCACGCGGCGGACGGTCATCGCCGAGACCTCCGACCTGCTCGCGAACCTCGTCGCTTCGCAGGTGAGGACCATCGCCTTCATCAAGTCCCGGCGCGGTGCGGAGAGCATCGCGCAGACCACCCGGCGCATGCTCGAGGACGTGCATCCGAGCCTGCCCCACCGGATCGCCGCCTATCGCTCCGGCTACCTCCCGGAAGAACGACGCGCACTCGAGGCCTCGCTGCGCAGCGGTGAACTGCTGGGAGTGGCCAGCACCTCCGCCCTCGAGCTCGGGATCGACATCTCGGGGCTCGACGCCGTGCTGGTGGCGGGCTGGCCGGGCACGAGGGCCTCCCTCATGCAGCAGATCGGCCGTGCCGGCCGGTCCGGCCAGGATGCCGTCGCGGCCTTCGTCGCGAGCGACGATCCCCTGGACACGTACCTCGTGCATCATCCGGAAGCGGTGTTCGATCTCGCCGTCGAAGCCACCGTCTTCGATCCGTCCAATCCGTACGTCCTCGGCCCCCACCTGTGCGCGGCCGCTGCGGAATTGCCCCTCACGGAGGGTGACCTCGACCTTTTCGGCGTCACATCCAGGGACCTGCTCGCCACGCTGTGCGAGCAGGGGTTCCTGCGGAAGCGACCGGCCGGTTGGTTCTGGACGCATCCGCAGAGTGCCGCCGCGATGGTGAACCTGCGGACCGATGGCGGTGGACCGATCAACATCGTGGAGGCCGGATCCGGCGCACTGCTCGGGACGATGGACTCGCCGCAGAGCCACTACCAGGCGCACCCCGGCGCCGTGTACGTCCACCAGGGCCGGACGTACGTGGTCGAGGAGCTGAACGAACAGGACCACTGCGCCGTGGTGGCCCGAGCCCACCCCGACTACTACACCCAGGCAAGGGACGTGACACAGATCGAGGTCATCGGTCGTGACGTGAGCCGGCTCTGGGGCGGTGTCCTCGCGAACTTCGGGGATGTGAAGGTCACCACCCAGGTGGTCTCCTTCCAGCGCAAGGCGTTCTCCTCCAACGAGATCCTCGGCGAGGAACCGCTGGAACTCGCGGCCCGGGACCTCTTCACCAAGAGCGTGTGGTTCGAGATCAGTCCCGAGCTGCTGCAGGCCGAGGGCATCTCGGCCGAGGAGCTTCCCGGCGCCCTGCATGCCGCCGAGCACGCGGCGATCGGGTTGTTGCCGCTCGTCGCCTCGAGCGATCGCTGGGACATCGGTGGGGTGTCCACCGCGCTGCACGCCGATACCGGACTCCCGACCATCTTCGTCTACGACGGTCATCCCGGTGGCGCAGGATTCGCGGAGCGCGGCTTCGAGGCGGCACGGATCTGGCTTTCGGCCACGCGGGACGCCATCGAGGCGTGCGTATGCGAGTCGGGCTGCCCCTCCTGCGTCCAGTCGCCCAAGTGCGGCAATCGCAACAACCCGCTGAGCAAGGGGGGAGCCGTCGCTGTGCTCTCGCTCATCCTGCAGCAGGCCGGCACCGCGGACGGGCTCGCCCCGAACCGGAGTGCCGACGTCGGCAGGCACCTCGACGAGGGCTTCGAGAAGGACTCCGCCGGGTCCGCCGGGACGTCCGCTCCGACTGCGTCGGCAGCTCCGGGAGGTCTGCCGGCGGCGTGAGCCGACCCCTCTCACGGAGGTGGACCCGCCCGGGCAGCTCCGGCGGCGTCCGGTATCAGCCCCTTGTTCTCCACGGACACGCGCACCAGTGCAGTTCCGCGCCCGGTCGCTCCGATCTCACAGGCCTCCAGGGACGCACCGTGACGCAGGGCGACCTGTTCCGCGGCCGTGCAGGGGTCACCAGGCACCAGCCCTCGGGCGACATCAGCCGCAGCCAGCGCAGCGAGATCCGCTGCGGTGGCTGCCGATGACGCCGCCGATGCCGCCTGGACCAGCAACGCTGCCATGGCGATGAGGAGGAGTGCCACCAGCGCGAGTCCCGCCATGAGGAGTGTGCCCGCGCCGCGCTCGGGACTATCCGGTGGACGAAGGAGCGAGGAAGCATGAATGTCCCCCCGGCCCGTGGATGCCGGCTTCCGCAGCCATCGTCCGCTTCCTCCCGGCCTCGATGCGGTCGAGGCGTCCTGCCTGCCCTGTCCGGTGGCCCGGGGCCGGGAGGCGACCGCCTCAGGCATTGCGCTCGGTCCGTCCGGAGGCAGTTGCCTCCAGCTCGAGGCCGAGCAGGCCGACTGCAGGCCCGTCGACGACAGCGCTCACGTGCACGGTGGTCCAGCCTTCTCCTGACGTGACGTCGACGGCGGCACCCTCGCCGGCCAGCCGCTGGACGGTCTGCTCCACCGAGGATGCGGTCTCACCGCGTACCGCCTCGCGTGCTCCGGCGCGTGCCGCCTCGTCGAGGCGCAGCTGGAAAGAGCCGACATGGGCTGTCCCGAGCAGAAGCGCGAGCAGGGCGACCAGGGCGGGAAGCACGACGGCGACCTCGGCGGTGACGGACCCCCGCTGATGATCTCCGGCGGACGCACCGTGATTCCCCCGAGGGGATCCCGTCTCGCTGTGCCGATGGCAGCGAGCACGAGCAACCCCGCCGCAGGGGCGCGGCCGTGGTCCGCCGTTCCTCCCGCCCTGGTCCGTCCCCATCAGCCGAAGTTCAACGCGGACGTGATCAGGGACATCAGGAGTCCCTTGATCTCGCCACTGGACAGGACGGCTACGAGCAGTGCTGCGAAAGCGACGGCGGCGAGGGTCGCAATGGCGTACTCCGCCGTCGCCATCCCGGCCTCCCGATCCGGCAGCCGGTCGGAACCGTGCGGCAACGCCCGGGCTGCGGACCTCCGACGCCGCGCTTCCCTGCGGCGGGCGCCCCGCCCGAGGGCGGTCGCTCCCACCGCAGCGTCCCGAGCACCTACCGGCACCACCTGCTGCCGGTCGCCACTCACGCTCCGGGCAGGTAGCACCGGATTCACCGGCTCGACGCCGAGCGGCAGGAGCCGCAGGCGCGGACTCCCGTTCGCCCCCGTGCTTCCGCCGCTCCCGCAGTACGCTCCTCCCGGCCGGGCTTCCGCCTGTACCCGGAGGGCCGCGCCCTCCGCTGTCCTTCGATGCGTCTCCATGAACATCCATCCCCTTCCGTCAGCGCGGGACCTCGACCCCGCGTACCGTGAGCGACGATCGTCGCTGGAACAACTCTGGAGACATGCCCGCGGCCCGAGGGCGGAGGGCCGGGCTAAGTGGACAAGCCACACCGATCGACAGCGGCGAGTGCTGCTCAGAGGCCGGGCAGGAGGCCCAGGACCACCGGCACCACGCCCAGGCAGACGAAGGCCGGCAGGGAGCACAGGCCGAGGGG
This sequence comes from Arthrobacter sp., assembly GCA_030147325.1. Classification (GTDB taxonomy): domain Bacteria; phylum Actinomycetota; class Actinomycetes; order Actinomycetales; family Micrococcaceae; genus Arthrobacter_D. The sequence goes on from JASLAA010000045.1 coordinate 25,101, forward strand.
CAGGACCAGCTGGACCCCGAGTGCGGCGGCACGCCGCTCGATCTCGCGGTTGTGCCGCCGCCGCAGCTGCGCCGCATGCGCGTGCAGCAGTGCTGCGGACGGTGCCCCCGTCGAGGTGGCGAACCGAAGACCGGAGCGGACCTCGGTCAGTCGGGACTTCAGCTCGCGCACGGCCCCGCGGTCTCGGCGGAGCAGGTGTCGTTGCGCCGGGACCTGGTCACAGAGCTCGAGACCGGAATCCCAGGCCACCTCCCACGACGCACCGAGCAGCCTGGCGGCGTGGACCCTGCGCAAGGAGGAACTGATCGGTGGTTCACACGCATCAGCGACCGAGCAGAGAGCATGCTCGACCGATGCGCCGGCGGTCAGGAGCGCCGCCACGAGGTCGAGGATCAGCGGGGCGTCCCGGATCCCGGTGTCATCCGTCGGGCCGGCCGGCTTTCGATGCGGCCGCCGGAGGCGCACGGACGGCTGGTGGAGGACGGTCGTGGCTGCCAGCACCAGCAGCGACACCAGCAGTCCCGTCATCACGGCCGGCCGCTCGCACGGAGCACCAGACGGCCGGACCAGACCCGCGCTGCGACCATCAGGAGCACCCCTGCGGCGAGCGCAAGCCGTCCGAGGGTCGACGCCGTCAGGGTGTGCAACGGATCGGCCCCGAGTGCGAACCCGAGGACCAGTCCGACGGACGGAAGCCACGCCAGGAGGACGACGGTGGCTCGAGGCCCGGCCAGAGCCGTCTCGCGGGCGGAGACGGCGTCGAGCTCGGCGTCGAGCTGCGAGGCATAGTGCTCGAGGATGCCTGACAGGGGAGCACCGCTGCGTTCAGCCACGTCCAGGCAACCCGCGAGGTCGGCCCATAGCCGGCGGACCTCGCTCGCGCCCTCGACCTTCGACACCCTGCCATCCGCCGCCGCCTCGCGGAGGGCGTTCGGAACACTGAGACCGAGGGCGGCTGCCCGACGCGCCATCGCCAGCACAGGAAGCGCGTCGCGGGAGAACGGGGTGCCGCCATCGGCGTATACGTTCTCCAGGTCCGTCCACAGTGCATGGGGTGGACGCCCAGCCCTCAGGAGCCCGCCGAGTTGGTGGACGAACAGGGGGAGCTCGTGGAGATCGACGGCCCGTGGCCTCCCGGAGGCCGAGCCGGCGAGCAGGCGCCGCCACCTGCCGCCACCGGTGGAGTGGATCTGCTTCGTCGGCAGCGTCCCGTACCCCGGTTCCGCGAACCCCGTGCGGGGTGGAGGTGATCCACTCCCCGTCCGCGCCTTCCCCGGCAGGACGAGTGCCAGGCAGGCCGCCGCCAGGAGGACGGCCACGACCAGCCCGGTCATGGTTCCGGCTCGGGCGCATCCCACCCGACGCGACGGGCGAAGTCCTCCCACGCTGCTTCCCGGCGGCAGCCCTTCCCGGAGTCGGTGAGCACGGGCCTGACCACCAGCCCGCTGACGGGATGCAGCTCGAGTACCCCGATGGTCTCGACCCGCCTGCCCCTGGGATCCCGCACGACGTGGACGACGAGGTCGATCGCGCTGGACGCCTGGACGGCGAGGGCTGCCGGTGTCAGCCCGGCAAGAGCTGCGAGCGCCGCGAGCCGGGCCGGGACCGCCTCCGCCGAGTTCGCGTGCAGCGTTCCTCCTCCGCCGTCGTGCCCCGTGTTCATCGCGGCCAGAAGTTCCCGGACCTCCGCACCGCGGCATTCGCCCACGACCAGCCGGTCGGGCCTCATCCTGAGCGCCTGCCTCACCAGTTCGGTGAGGTCGAGGACCCCGGCACCCTCGAGGTTCCCGTGCCGCGTCTGGAGACCCAGGGTGTGATGGTGGTCAGGATCGAGCTCCGCGGCATCCTCCACCAGGACCACCCGCTCCTGCGGGTCGGCCAATCCGAGCAGTGTGGAGAGCAGCGTCGTCTTGCCCGTTCCCGTTCCACCACTGATGAGGAAGTTCAGCCGGTGGCGCATCATCAGGGTCAGGGCTTCGGCCATGACCGGTGCCAGCGTGCCGCTCTCGGTCAGTTCCGTGAGCGAGAACCTGCGCGGGCGCCTGATCCTGATGGACAGGAGCGTCCCGGCGGTAGAGATGGGCGGGAGCACCGCGTGGATGCGGAGGCCCTCAAGCCGGACGTCGACAGCCGGGTTCCCGTCGTCGAGGCGCCTGCCGCCCGCCGCCACCAGGCGGACAGCCAGAGCGCGCACGTCCTCGTCGCGGGAGAAGGCGAGCTCCACCCGTCTCAGCCCTGCCGACCCGTCGACCCAGACGTCGTCCGGCCCGTTGACCAGGATGTCGGTGACGGCCTCGTCCTCGAGAAGCGGCTCGAGCGGGCCGAGTCCCTTCAACTCGGCCCGGACAGTGTCCAGGGCCGACAGGATCCCCTCGGAACCGAGCAGCATGCCGCTCGATCCGACGGCATCGGCGAAGGCAGCCCCGGTGGCCTGGACCTCACCCGCCAGCACGGCACGCCGCACCGCATCGACCATCGACGCAGCACCGGACGTACCCTCGGCTGACCGCCCTGCCTTCGGCAGCCGCCCCGCTCTCCCGGGGTCGACGGCGTCCTCAGCAGCACGCAACTGGCGCCGGGTGGGCCGGCCGGCCGCCCACACCTCCGTCATCTCTGCCGCTCTATCGCGTCGGTGACAGCTCCGACGACTTTTCGCACTGCGCGGGGCACCGGGAACTCCGACAGCCTGCCGGTCGCCTCCGCGTGCGGGGTGCCGCGGACGAAGGGGAGGAACGGCAATGGACCCTGACGACCCAGGAGATCCGCGACGAGCCAGCCGTCCAGGCCGTCCAGCACCGGTCCGCGCAGGACCACCGTGGTGGCGATCGGCGCGTGGGAGCGAAGGACTCCTGCAGCCGTCGCAACCCCTCGGGGGCGGGACGGCACCAGGAGCACCAGATGGTCGCAGGCGGTCGTCAGGGAC
>JASLAA010000063.1 GCA_030147325.1 Arthrobacter sp.
AACTCGAGAACCGATCAGAATCGGGCTCAAGCGCAAGGCATCCGCTGATGGTTCCTTCACCAGGCACATCACCGTGCCGACACTTCGTCCTCGGAGTTTCCCGCCCGGCGGGGGGATGATGGTCATGGGACGGATCAGCGAGGAATATCCGTTCATAGATGTCATAGATCGTGGTGGCCTTGACGTCGTTGTATCGTATCGATCCGTCCGACTGGATGGCAGACCGTTTGGCCTCGGTGTAGAGCTCCCGGTCCCGCTCGTGGGTTCGCAACCATGCGACGAACATCTCGTGCCGGCGGGGTTCCTGGGCATGCGGGCTCCAGACGTGCAGGTTCGATTTGGGCGCACCGAAGGTCAGTTGCCGATGCGGATCAGCTCCCATGTCGTCACGGAAAATGAGCCGGAATCCTGCTGATTCGAGGCTCGGGACGTACGCAGCTTCAAACGTGGCATCCGGGACAGTCAGGTCGATGTCAATCACTGGTTTCGCCACCATTCCGGGAACAGCCGTCGACCCGACGTGGCGGATCCGCAGAGCCTGATCCGCGAGCGTGCGATCGATGACTTCTCGCAACTCCGCGAACTGCACGGCCCAGGCGCTCTGGTACTCCTCAAGGGCACCGGGTGGGGTCTGACGGTGAGCAAGACGTCCGCTTTGGCGCTGGGCGTTCGCCTGTGGTTCGAAGGGCCGCCACAACGGATGAGTGATCACACTGTGCGCCGCGCGAGCAGGCTGAAGGCATTCGGTACCTGGCCCTTCCACGCCGCTGCTTCCGTACCATCGGGTCTCCAGAAGGGTTCGGAGTGCTCCTCGAGGTGCAGGATCTCGAACCCAGCGCCGGTGATCGTCATGATTGTCTCCGCGAAGGTCCGCTGGTACTCGACGGCACCGCCTGCAGGGAAGGAATCATTCACATGGTGAGGGGCGAAGTATCCACGGTCCCGGCGGACCTCGACCGTATGAGCGTCCCAGGTCCAGAGGGGTGTGAGCGGATGTGCCTCGTAGATGAACAGGTAGCCCTTCGGTCGCAGCAGGCGATACATTTCGCCGAGCCATCCTTCCAGATCCTCGACCCAGATCAACGCACCCTTGCCGGTGTAGACGAGGTCCGCCGAATCGCCGGGGAGTCCGCTGGCAGGCAGGGTTGCGGTCACATACCGGCACTCGACGCCGAGCTCGTCCGCCCTGCGTTGCGCTGCTGATACTGCGGTGGGGCTGTAGTCGATACCGGTGACGCTGCGAGCACCAAGGTGTATCAGGGCGACGTCGTCGATGCCATGACCGCTCATCGGGTGCACCACCCGGGCGCCTTCGACGATGCCGCGGAGCACGGCCTCCTCCAGAGGAAGCAGGCGGGCGTCCTTCGCCTCGTTCAGCAGCTCGTCGTACTCGCGGATATGTTTCTGCGACGCCGATTCCCACGCCTGCTGGGTAGCTCTGTCGATGCTCACCACTTCACCCTCTCAGGACATCAGTGCTGCGTACAGAGGGGCCGCGGGGTCCCGAGGGACGACGCGCACGGGCCGGGCATCCTGCACTGCCGGCGTTCACGAGTGCCTGAACACGGGAGCCCGGCCGGTGAGTGCATCGTCCATCCATTGCCGCACAGCTGAGCCCACGGCTGTCCTGTCCAGGTCCGTGGTGTCGATGACCCGCATCGCCCATGCCGGATCCCCCGTGGGCAATTCGGTCCACCGGTCCCAGCGCATCGACTCAGAACCACCGTCGATCAGGACGTGCTGCATATGTTGTGGGTCGCGTGCGTGGTGCCGCATCCACCGTGCGAAGGCGAAGTGGTGTCCGAGGGCCTCCTCGGATTCCCCCCGATCTCGAAGACGCTCTCTTTGCGCCGTCTCATCAGCGTCGAGCACGCACACGGCGACACCGTCGAGCTCCTCCGCCTCCGGCACTGCCAACAGTTCACCCGCCGCGACAGGATCGCTGGCAAGAACAAGGTGCTTGCCCTGCGCTTGGACGTCAACAGCAAGAACGACGGCCGCTCGTGCCGCTTCCTGCCGGTACAACGTGTCGGGATTCGCTGGGGCGGGAAGAACGTCCGACAGCTCGATACACAGGAACTCAGGAGGAAGAACCGCGGCGAGAAAGACTCCGACGCTGGACTTTCCCCTCCCACTGGCCCCGGAGATCAGACACATCATGATCCCAATCTAGAGAGGCGCAATCGGAAAGGTGAAGACCAGAAACACCTTTCGCGAGAAACTGCTGGGAAGGTCGTTGTTCCGACGGCGCCCGAGCGGAAGCCCGATTCTCGGCGGAAGCACCACGACCGGTCGCCAGAGCTTCCCGACACCAGTGAGCTTGGTGACCATCGGAACCCCGACGACGTCGGCACGACCCGGGACCAGCAGCACTCCTCCAGCGACTACGGTCGACCTATGAGCGCTTCCACCCCCAGCACCGCCTTCGTCGAGGCCGTGACCGAGCAGACCCTGCTGAACCTCCCGCCGGACCGCCTCTCGGCGCTCGCCGCCGCGGCCGCTCCCATCCACGACAAGCTACGGACCCTCGCCGCCGTCGACCTGGGCGAGACCGCCCCGGCGACGTCCTTCAGCGCGTCGTGGGAGTGACAACCCTTCATGGAACCGTATGAGCTCTCGCTCTCCGAAGCCTCCGCTGCCATCGCCTCGGGTGACCTGACGCCCCTGGAGCTCACGCATTCGGCGCTCGCCCGCATCGACGCCGTGGAAGGCCGCGTCCATGCGTTCGCCACCGTCACCGCGGAGCTGGCGCTCACCCAGGCCGACCAGGCGACCGCCGAGATCCGGCAGGGCAAGCATCGTGGTCCGCTGCACGGCATTCCGGTGGGCATCAAGGACCTGATGAACACCGCAGGGATAGCCACGACCGCGAGCTCGAAGGTCCGGGAGCATCACATCCCGGATACCGATGCGGCCGTGGTGCAGAGACTCGCCGACGCCGGCATGGTCATGGTGGGGAAGACCCACACCCACGAGTTCGCCTACGGGGGAGTCACCCCGACCACCCGCAACCCGTGGAATCTTGACCGTATGACGGGCGGATCGAGCGGAGGGTCGGCTGCCGCTATCGCCTACGGCGGCGTCCTGGCTGCGATGGGCTCCGACACCGGCGGTTCCATCCGCATCCCGGCGTCGTTCTGCGGAACCGTGGGTTTGAAGCCCACCTACGGGCGGGTGTCCCGGTACGGGGTGGCGTCGCTCGCGTGGTCGCTCGATCATGTGGGTCCGCTGACCCGCAATGTCACCGACGCCGCGCTGGTCCTGAACACCATCGCCGGGTACGACTCCCGCGATCCCGGTTCGGCGAAGGCCGACGTCCCGGACTTCGCCAGTGGTATCGACGACGGCGTGAAGGGCCTGCGGATCGGCATCCCGACCAACTTCTTCACCGAGGACCTCGACGCCGGGACGGACCAGGCGGTGCAGGCCGCGGTGGCAGTCCTCGAGGACCTGGGCGCCGTCGTCGTGCCCGTGGACGTTCCGCGGGCCGAGCACCTGGGCGCGGTGATCACCGGCATCATGATGCCCGAGGCCAGCGCGTATCACCGCCGGGCCCTGCGGGAGACCCCTGAGCTGTTCACGGACGAGGTCCGCAGCCTGCTGGAAGTGGGGGAGACGATCCTCGCCACCGACTACATCGACGCCCTGCGGTTCCGGCAGCTGATGAAGGATGCCTGGAAGGAGATGATGCAGGCGGTGGACGTCATCATCGCCCCTACGGTGCTCTGCCCTGCCCTCCCCGCGCAGGACCTCGAGCGCGAGCGGCCCGACGGCACCAGCGAGAACGCCAACGTGGAGTTCGGGCGGTTGTCCATCCCGGCCAACCTCTTCGGCCTTCCGTCCCTTCAGGTCCCGTGCGGGTTCTCCGATGAGGGACTGCCACTGGGACTCCAGATCATGGGCAGGCCCTTCGCGGAGAGCACCATCCTCCGGGTCGGCAGGGCCTATGAGAAGTCGACCGACGTGGTGGGGCGCATCGCGCCGATGTGACCAGCGGGCGATCACCGGTGCGTCAAAGCTGAGCGGACGCTGAGGCGAAGGATTCCAGCTCTGGGCGTGGACAGCCCTAGGCTGTGTGCAGCGAGTACTCATCATGCCGTGTCGGCAGCTCGCTCTTCATCCTCTGGGGGCCACCATCAGTTCTTTCTCCGTTCCGCCTGCCCACAATGGGCCTGACGCGAGCCCGCGGAAGCCGATCCGCTGGTCCACCGCGATCGTGGCCGGGCTGGCCCTGTTCCTCGTGGTCATCGGCCTGATCAGTGGCGGACCCGGTGGCGGGCTGATCATGGCGGCGATCTTCGCGCACAGCACAGGGCTCTACACGGTCGTCACCAACCGCCCGTCGTGGGCGCGCCTCAACGGGCGGAAGGCCGGTGCCATCACGGTGGGAGCCGCCGTCGTCGCCCTCCTGGTCGGCGGGGACCTCGTGCCCACGAACGAGACGGTGCCCACCGCCGTCGCCGAGCAGACGGAACGGACCGAGCCGAGCAGCGCAGCGACGCCTAGCAGCACGCCGACGACGTCCGCGACATCCACCCCGGAGCCGACGCCGACGCCCACAGTGACGGCCGATGTCGCCCCTCTCGATTCCGACGTCGTGACCTCCGTGGACGGCGACCCGGCAGCGCCGTCGGACCAGCCCGCGGCGGACACCACCGCGCTCGCCCTGCTGGACACCCTGCCCATCAATGGCCGTGCACCGAAGACCGGGTACAGCCGCGACGAGTTCGGGCAAGCCTGGGCCGATGTGGACCGCAACGGGTGCGACACCCGGAACGACATGCTGAACCGGGACCTGACGGACGTCGTCCACACCAACTCCGTGCCGTGAAGGTGCAGTCGGGCACGCTGGAGGACCCCTACACGGGAACCGTGATCGC